>JAZKBX010000037.1:0-7711 GCA_040388455.1 Bacteroidota bacterium | reverse complement strand
ACTCGTGTCAGCTTTTTTCAGGACGAGACAGACAAAAGAAAAACACACAGTTTTTTCTCAATTGATAATCGTCTCTGTCAATGGATAACAGTACCATCGATGAAAATTTATTAATGAGAATTATACTAAATAACCTTTTGGAGGTCTAACAACCTCAAAACAGAATTTTACAAAAACTAATTCTTAAACATTTTAAGCAATTGAGTCAATTGTACTTTCAAATCTTTACGATTAATGATCTTATCTAAAAAACCATGTTCAAGCACAAATTCAGAGGTTTGAAAACCTTTTGGCAGATCTTTACCTATAGTTTCTTTCACCACCCGCGGACCGGCAAAGCCAATCAAGGCTTTTGGTTCAGCAATATTTAAATCGCCAAGCATCGCATAAGATGCAGTAACACCACCCGTTGTTGGATCAGTAAGAAAAGAAATATAAGGGATCTTTGCTTCTGCCATCAATGATAGTTTAGCGGATGTTTTAGCCATTTGCATCAATGAAAATGCGGCTTCCATCATACGTGCTCCCCCTGATTTAGAAATGATCATCAATGGAATACGTTTTTCAAGACAATAATCTATTGAACGTGCAATTTTTTCACCTACTACAGAGCCCATCGAACCGCCAATAAATGTAAAATCCATACAGGCAATTACAAGGTCTTCACCTCCAACAAGCCCGTGTGCACTTCTAAGAGCGTCTTTTAAATTGGTTTTCTTCTGGGTATCAACCAAGCGGTCCGAGTATTTTTTTGTATCCGTAAAGCTTAAAGGATCGGCTGCAGTTAAATTTGCGTTCAATTCAATAAACTCATTGTTATCAAAGATCAGTTCAAAATATTCAGCCGACCCTATTTTTTCGTGGTAATCGCACTCAGCACAAACATAAAGATTTTGCGCATGTTCATTTGAATTTGCTAATTTTTTACATGAAGGACACTTATACCACAAGCCTTCCGGAGTTTCCTTCTTTTCTTTTGTAGAAGTGGTAATACCTGTTTTTATACGTTTAAACCAACTCATTTTTTTAATTTGAAAATTTGAAAATTAAAAAATTTGAAAATTGGGCATTTGAACATTTTCAAATTACCTCATTTTCAAATTAGCACATTATTACGCAATTGTAATTGTTTTATCTAAATACACATCCTGGATGGTGTTTAGTAACTCAATGCCGTCTTTTACTGGTTTTTGAAATGCTTTACGTCCGGAGATCAAGCCTTGTCCCCCCCCACGTTTATTGATTACAGCAGTACTCACTGCTTCAGCCAAGTCGGATGCTCCTTTTGATTCTCCACCGGAGTTGATCAAACCAATACGTCCCATATAACAATTAGCAACCTGGTAACGTGCAAGATCAATTGGATGGTCAGTAGTTAATTCTGAATATACTTTAGGATGTGTTTTTCCATAGTTTAAAGCAGTATAACCACCATTTTTATCCGACATTTTTTGTTTGATGATATCTGCCTGAATAGTTACTCCTAAATGGTTTGCCTGTGATGATAGATCGGCAGCGGTACTGTAATCAATTCCATCTTTTTTGAAGGCATTATTACGGGTATAGCACCATAAAACGGTTGCCATGCCTAATTCGTGAGCACGTTCAAATGCTTGTGCTACTTCTACGATCTGACGTGATGATTCAGGAGAACCAAAATAAATAGTGGCTCCAACAGCTACTGCACCCATATTCCATGCCTCCTCAACAGAGCCGAACATGATCTGATCAAATTTATTTGGGTAGGTTAAAAATTCGTTGTGGTTTATCTTTACAATGAAAGGTATTTTGTGAGCGTATTTACGCGCAACAGAAGCCAAAACACCGTACGTAGATGCAACTGCATTGCAACCTCCATCAATAGCTAATTTTACAATGTTTTCTGAATCAAAATAAATCGGATTAGGAGCAAAAGAAGCCCCTGCACTATGCTCAATTCCCTGGTCAACAGGTAAAATACTCATATAACCCGTGCCCGCCAAACGACCTGTATTGTAAAGCTGGTGTAGGCTTCGTAATACTTGTGGATTACGGTTGGTATACGTAAAAATACGATCAACAAAATCAGCGCCTGGCTGGTGAATACTCTCTTTCGAAATGGTTTTGCAATGGTGATTCAATAAACTATCAGCATTTGAGCCCAATAATTCTTCAATTTTTTTGTTTGCCATCTTTTTAATTTAATTTGATTTGTAAAATTTATAGAATTAGAGCATAGTAACAAATCTCCCAATCGCTAAATCATAAAATCTCTATTTTATTTTAAATTTCGGAAGGCAAAGCTACTAATTTTTATGTATTTGTGGAAAACGATTTTTGAATTATACTTTTCTTCTGTTTTTTTATTGCTTTCAAGCATCCTGAATGTTTAAAATCAATAGATTATATCGATTTTTGCTCGTTTTTCACCTAAATTCGAAGAGCAAAACCAAAAAAATGGTTCATTTTAAGATAAATACCCCAAAAAATACAACCTTTAATGTCAATTTTTCGTAGAATCTTTGAATTGCTATAAAATTAAATTTTATTATTATTTTCAAGCTAATTTGTAATTACCTGAAATTAATTTATTAAATTCGTCAAGTATGAAACAGCACTACCTTATTGATAACAGAACGATTAACAGGTTGTCTGTAGCTTCGGGTAAGTTGTGTTCATTTTTATGCAAGTTGTCGATTGATTTATTCGGGGGGGGCAGTTTCTTGACTAAGAAAAAATTTAAATTTTCTTCTTCACTTTATACGTTATTTTTCGTTTCCCTTTCACTTCTTTCAACTTTTTCTTTTTCGCAGATCGATGTCATTAACAATGGCCTGCCAGTTAGTAATTCCAACGACAGTGTTATTATCAGGGGTAATATTACTCATCAAAACAATGGCAGTATTGCCAATTCAGGTAGTTTTTATATTTCTGGTGATTGGATAAATAATAATCCTTCCGGAGCTGTCTTTTCTACTGGAACTAGCGGCTGGCTTCATTTAAATGGAGGCATGCAAAATATTGGTGGCAACACAAGTACCCATTTCAATAATCTTTATTTAGCAGGCACAGGAGTGAAACAGCTTAATGGGGTAAATACTGAAATTGAAGATACCCTGGCGCTCAACGATCGTGAATTTGCCTCTGGCGATAACACAGTGCTTGTTATGGCTACCGGCACAGGTGTTGTTACCCGCTCAAATGGATTTGTGAGCAGTACTAATGATGGAGGGCTTTCTCGTAATACACTTTCTACAAACACCTACTCTTTTCCTGTCGGTTCAAGTACAGGAACGTCTTACTTCCGTCCGGTTGATGTTACTCCCAATTCTGTAACTGCAAATACTTTTAAGGTGAGAATGGCGAACGTGAATGCCACTAGTGAAGGGTTTGACCTTGCTTTGAAGGATGTTGTCCTTGGCGAAATAAATCCCAATTTTTATCATCGCATCAATAGGGTCAATGGTAATTCATTTGCAGATATTACAATTTATTATGATAGTATTTTAGATGGTGATTTTACCGCAATGACCCAATGGGGAACTACAAACCAATGGGAAAATCTGGGAGCTGTTGCTACCACCAGCAATTATGGATTTCCGGGACTAACAAAAACAGGGATCTATAATTTCTCTACCACGCCTTTTGCCTTATCGTCAGAAGTGAATGCAAGTGTTTTTGTACCAAATGTTTTTTCTCCTAATGGTGATGGCTTTAATGATGTATTACGGGTACGGGGTAAGGGAATTGAGGAGTTGCAATTTATTATTTTCAACCGTTGGGGAGAAAAAGTCTTTGAAACATCGGATGTCAATTCAGGATGGGATGGCACTCATAACGGTGAACCGATGAATTTATCAGTGTTCGTTTATGTTCTTAAAGGGAAATACTTAAATGGAAAATTCTTTGATGTAAAAGGGAATGTTACCCTCATGAGGTAATTGATATTTGATAATGGACAATGGACTTTGGATAATTAGTAATAAACGTCTGGACATCCACCACTAAAGCAATAATGAAAGTAAAATACATACATATCTTAGCTTTTTTAATTGTCAATTATCAATTATTGATTGTCAATTGCTATGCCCAGGATATCCACTTTTCACAAACAAATATGACACCTTTGCTTGTTAACCCTGCATTAACGGGTTTTACGGGGAATAATCACAGAGCCATCTTAAATTATAAAAATCAATGGATTGGAATGGGAGCATCAGGTGCAACTTATCGCACCGGAGCGTTTTCTTATGATACACGTTTATTAACCAGGAAATTCAAAACAGGCTATATTGGCGCTGGAATTAATGCTTTTAAAGATGTTGCCGGTGATTTAAAACTGGGCACTACCCAACTGAATATTTCTTTTGCCGGTATTGTGATCATCAATAAAAAGCAGTCGATATCCGGTGGTATACAGGGAGGTTATGTTCAAAAAAGTATCTCTACTGCTGATATGAAATGGGACAGCCAGTATGATGAAGGTTCCGGAGTATTCAACTCTCAGTTATCTTCCAATGATGTTGCTTCTATTCCTCCTTACCGTTATGGCGATTTTTCAGGAGGGCTTGCCTGGAATTATAGCTCCAAGCAAACTTATATGAGTGCCAATAATCAGTTAAAAGTGAATTTAGGGATTGCAGCCTTCCATATTAATCGCCCTAGCCAAAAACTAAATCCATATAATACCAACTCTACAGATGATCTGTATTCTAAATTCATTGCTCATGGTTCTGCTATAATCGGTATTGCTTCTACCAATTATGAATTTCAACCGTCTGCAATTTTATTCAAACAAGGTGGAGCTTTTGAGTTAAATATGGGAGCAATGATCCGCTGTAAAATAAGAGGAGAATCAAGATATACAGGTAATGTTGAAGCAATGGCTGTATCATTGGGAGCACAATACAGAATTGGAGATGCTTTCATTCCTATGATGATGTTTGAATATTCTAATTATGCGCTTGGTGTTAGTTATGATATCAATACTTCAATGCTAAAACAAAGCACAGGCTCCAAAGGAGGACTTGAAATTGCGTTGAGATTTACTACTCCGGATATTAGCAACCGTTCTTCTTCAAGATTATTAAAATAACGTATGAGAAATTATTTTTACATCCTGCTAATTATTTTAGGGATGACAGATCAAGTTAAAAGTCAGGAGAATATGGACTCAGTCGAACATATTGTTACAAATTTAGGGCAGACTGTTAATACACCTTATGATGAATTTTCTCCTATCATATCATCGGATGGTTTAGTGCTGATATTTACATCCACCCGTCCAATTCTTAAAGAAGACATTGCAAAAAAAGTCCAGGGTTTTGAAAATGTTTATATTTCGTATTATAATGATATGACCTGGAAATGGAGTGAAGCCAAAATGTTGGGGGAAACTATTAATCAGCCCGGAAGAAATAATTCTCCCATTGCACTTTCTAACGATGGGCAGAGGATGCTGTTATACAGAGGTGATCCGGATGGAAACATTTATGAATCTGTTTTAAATGGTGAACAGTGGTCAGAACCGGTTAAACTGCCTGAACCTATTAATTCAAGTAAACATGAATCAACCGCCAGCATATCACCTGATGGACGAACTATTTATTTTGTAAGCAATCGTAAGGGTGGACAGGGTAAATTGGATATATGGTTAAGCCATCAGGATAACACAGGCACTTGGGGGAAAGCAGAGAATCTTGGTGCAACCATAAATACAGACGACAATGAAGAAGGTGTGTTTATTCATCCTGATGGAAAAACACTTTACTTCAGCTCCATGGGGCATAATACCAGCGGAGGCTTTGATATTTTTAAATCCATATTTGAAAATGGCAGCTGGAGTACACCTGTTACTTTAGGTAATTCCATTAATACACCTGAGGATGATTTGTTCTTCACCTTAACTGCAGATGGAAAAACAGGTTATTATTCCACAGCTTATCTGGGGAATGTTGGTTCAAAAGAGGAAACAATTTCCAAGGAAAAAACCGCTACCACGGATTCACTGTTAAGGACCATTCTGGACGCACAGATTTTACTTGAAGAGCAGATTAAACGTGTTCAAACTGCTAAATTGGTGATAACAGATCTTAAGCAGGAAAAGGCTCAACAGGTGATAAGGGAAACTCAGGTTCAGCTGGCTCAAATGGCTCAAGAGGTTCAAAAAGTGATAAAGGAAGCACAAGCTCTTCTGGTAGTAAATATGGGTGCAGCAGGTGCCAGCAGTGATACAATAAGCATAATTTCAACAGGTAGAAACAAGGCAGCAGTTGCTCCAATGGCTGCAACTATGCGTGAGGGAGGTTATGGTAAAAAAGATATCTATGAAATAAGTTTTAAAAATAAAAAAACCGAATCAAACCTTACCTTGTTTAAGGGTGTTGTTATGGATTTTGAAACACTTGATCCCATAGGAACAGATATTGAAATTTCTGATAATGATAAAAATGAAATTATAGCCAACATTCAATCTAATAGCGCTACAGGAAAATACCTTGTTTCCTTGCCGGCAGGTAAAAATTACGGGATAGCCATAAAAAAACAGGGATATTTGTTTTTCTCCGAAAACTTCAACATTCCTGAATCCGAAGCCTTTAAAGAAATAAATAAGAATATTCAATTGCAAAAATTCAGTGTAGGAAATAAAATAAATCTAAAAAATGTTTTCTACGATCAGGGTAAGGCTACATTGAAACCTGAATCCTTATCGGAAATTAACAGGATAGTTAATTTAATGAATTTAAATATTGACATTAAAATAGAAGTAGCAAGTTATACGGATAGTGAAGGTTCCACAGAATCTAATTTGACGCTCTCGCAGGCAAGGTCACAATCTGTGTTGGATTTTCTTTTTTCTGCCGGTATAAGCAAGGACCAAGTAGTAGCTAAGGGATATGGAGAGGCAAATCCAATAGCCTCTAATGATACTGAAGAAGGTAGAAAACTTAATCGCAGAACGGAGATAAAAATATTGGAAGAATAAGTTTATTAACCAATTCTCTTTTCCATATTGAAGAGAATGTGGTAAGCAAAAAAAAGGACATGGAAGCAAAAAAAAATTTTCTTTCAAATTGGCTTTTATTTGTATTGTTGCTCTCCCTGCCTTTCAGCAAGGACTGGGGAGGTTCTTCTTCTTTTGCTCAAAATAATATGGGAATCGGAACGCTAACACCTGACCCTAGTGCCATCCTGGACTTAAAAACCACAAACAAAGGAATTTTAATTCCACGTATTGCCGATACCAATAATATTGCTTCTCCCGCTACAGGATTATTAATTTATCTCACTCCTACAAATAGTTTTTATTATTTCAATGGAACATACTGGAAGTCCATCATTGCCGGATCAGGTACAGGTGGCGCCAATGGTGCAACCGGCTCTTCTGGTCAGGTTGGTTCAACCGGTGGTACAGGATTAACAGGCGATACGGGTTCAACTGGAATTACAGGTTCAGTGGGATCTACAGGTGATATAGGTAGCACGGGAGCAACAGGATCAGGAAGTACTGGTTCAACTGGCGGTACAGGAAACGCAGGAATTACAGGTTCAACAGGAAATACAGGATCTACTGGTTCAACAGGAAGTACAGGCTCAACTGGTGATACCGGATCTACTGGTTCAACTGGAGATACAGGAAGTACCGGGTCAACAGGAAGTTCCGGATCGACAGGTTCAACAGGAAGTACAGGCTCAACTGGTGATACCGGATCTACTGGTTCAACTGGAGATA
>JAZKBX010000036.1:0-4031 GCA_040388455.1 Bacteroidota bacterium | reverse complement strand
GCCATTAAGGAAATATATTTTGAAATGAATCGTTTACGTGAAGAGTTGGTGCCTGAAGATGAGTTGGAATTGGTCAAAAATTACCTTTCAGGTATGTTTTTAAGGAGTGTAGATGGTCCATTTGCCTTGGCAGAGCGCTTTAAAGGTATCATGGAATACGATTTAGACTATGGTTATTTTGATAAGTACATTGCAACCATTAAGACGATTTCTGCATCTCAACTAAGAGATCTTGCAAATACCTATTTCGATAAAGAGAGTATGATAGAATTAGTTGTGGGTAAAAAATAAACAATTTTGCAATAGGCAATTTTACAATTGGCAATTAAGGTGACATGAAAAAGATAAAAAAAGATGCGTTCTCTGTCTTTCCACGCTCCATTTTTAAAGGAGTTTGGAGCATCCGCTTTCTTCTGATCCTGACGCTGTTTTTTTTCCCATTTTTCATCCCCTCCCCTTCAGGAGCACCGGGTGGCGCTCTTTTCGCATCCCATTTAATGGGAGGGGAAATTACCTGGGAATGTCAGGGTAACGGACAATACATTTTCAAACTTAAGTTTTACCGCGATTGCAATGGAATCAATACACCTACTGTTGTTTCCTTATCGGTGTTCAATCACCCTATTGTATCTTCGATCACGTTAACATTACTTTCACAAACTGATATTTCACCGGTATGCAATGGTGCAGGACCTTCCATTTCATGTACCAATGCCGAAGGGCAACCCGGCTGGCCTACAAGCAGCAGCCCCGTTGCCGGTGCCGTGCAGGAATCGGTGTTTCAGTCGGCACCAATAACATTGAATGGAATTCCATCTCCGCAAGGCTGGATCTTTGCTTACTCCGATTGTTGCCGTAATGGCTCTCTTACCAATCTGCAAAACGCTAGTTCTTACGGGTTTACGTTACGTGCAGTGATGTATCCGTTTAACGGACAAAATGCAAACCTTTGTTTTGATTCATCACCCACCTTTTTAGAAAGCCCGAGCACAGTAATATGCCTGGGATCACCTTTTAAATATAACCACAATGCGTATGACCCGGATCTGGATTCACTTTCTTTTAAATGGGCCGAACCTTTAGATGATTTCACCGGTGTTTATGCACTTGGAACTAATCCTGCTCCTATACCTTTTACAACAGGTTATACCTACGACAGCCCTTTACCCGGAACAGCCCAAAATCCGGCAAATGTTCCCGCGCTGATCAACCCTTCTAACGGTGAGATCTCATTTACTTCAAACACACAAGGGTATTTTGTTACAAATGTGAAGGTAGAAGCCTGGAAATGCGGCACTTTAGTGGCTGAAATATACCGGGAAATTCAAGTGGTTTTGTTGCCATGTGCTGTTAACAGTACACCTGTGGTGACTTACACCTCTTATCAAACCACGGTACCTGCCGGCACCCTGGTTAATTTCACCTTAAATGGAAGCGATCCGGGCGTACTTGCAGACGGGGTTACCCCTCAAACAGTAACGATAAATGCGTCAGGAACCCAATTTGGAACCAATTTCACAAATGCCTCTTCAGGTTGTTTAAATCCACCATGCGCTACGCTTTCGGCCCCGTTACCTGTTTCTGCTCCTAATACCATGTCTACCGTTTTCAACTGGCAAACCACTTGTAACCATATTTCTTATAATGCCAGCTGTAATACCGTATCCAATACCTATACGTTCGTATTCAGAGTAAGAGATGATTTTTGTCCTGCACCTGCCGAAAACATTTCAACCGTGGCTATTACCGTTCTTGCAACCCCAATAGCTGCTTCACCTCAGCCAAATTGTGTATCGGTTTTGTCAAATGGTGATGTTACCCTAACCTGGTCAATTCCTGCGGATCCGGATGGTACGTTTAATGGTTATCTTATTTACAGTTCAAATGCTTTGGGTGGACCATATACACTGCTTGACAGCGTATTAACCTTTAGCCAGACTTCTTATACACACATAGGTGCAAATGCCACTACTGCTCCTGTTTATTATTACATTCAAACCCGTTCCGGATGTTTTGGCCTGGTGCAAACAGCTGCCGTTGATACTGTAAGTTCCATGTATCTGAATGTAACCAATCCAGGGAACGGAACCGCATCCTTGTTCTGGAATGCCGTTGCTTCACCCAATGCACCTACATCCAGTGGTATTTATTCTATTTACGAAGAATATCCTACAGGAATATGGACATTAACAGGCTCAACAACCAATGTCAATTTTATAGATTCTATTTTTGTTTGTAATGGAACTATTAATTACCGAATTGAAATGGCCGACAACTCCGGCTGTACCTCTGTATCATCCATTGATGGAGGTACTTTTCAAAACATAATTGTCCCCGATGTGCCGCGTATTGACACCTTAAGTGTTGATGATTCCAATAACGCGCTGATGAACTGGAATGTAAACCCCTCAGCTGATGCAGCAGCATATGTAATTTATATATTTAACGGCACAGCCTGGATCCCTATTGATACTGTGCCTGGAATTAACAATACCAATTATAATTATTTATTATCAAATGCCGGTTTAGGTTCTGAGCAGTATCGCCTTGCAGCCTATGATAGTTGCGGGAATATCAGCCCTTTGGGCATAGTTTACAGCACCATGTATTTAACATCAATACCTGAAATTTGTGACCGTAGCGTAGTGTTAAACTGGACCGCCTATTCAACTTTAGGCACCGGCCTGGCTACTTATCGCATTTATCAATCAATGGTAGGCTTAACCGGCCCCTATACAGAAATTGCAACAGTACCTGTAGGAACATTAACTTATACGGTTCCTGCACTTGCACCACTCACAACGTATTACTATAAGATAGAAGCCGTGGATAGTTCAGGTACAAAAACAGTTTCTTCCAACAGGATAGCATTTTATTCTGCAACACCGCTTCCTCCTCAATTTTCTTATCTCCGTAAAGTAAGTGTGCTTGATCCAAACCAGGTGGATGTAACCTGCCATATTGATGTTTCGGCTGCGACTTTAAATTATAAAATAATGCGTTCATACGATACCATTGCAGCCAATTATGTATTAATAGGTTCAGTTCCTTCAAGTGCTGTAAGTCCGATTGTATATAACGATACCAAGGTACTTACAGACAATTACAGCTATTATTACAAAATAATAAATGTAGATAGTTGTGGTTACGATGGACTGCAAACTAATATTGGAAGGACCATATTGCTTTCGGCTTTAAGCAATAGCTTAACAATGGAAAACACCTTAAGCTGGAACGATTATGAAGGCTGGTCGGGCAATGTTGTATCCTACAATATTTACAGAGGCATTGATGGCGTGATGGATCCAACACCAATTATGAATTTACCATTTTCCGGTTCAGGAGCAAATAGCTATACTGATGATGTTTCAGCGTTATTAAGTGGTGAAGGCGTATTTAATTATTATGTAGAAGCAGTGGAAGGCATGGGAAACATATACAGTTTCAATGAATTCAGTTTGTCTAATATTGCTGAGGCATACCAGGATCCGAGAGTATTTATACCCAATGCGTTCAGGCCGGAAGGAGCATTAAATACCGTTTTTATACCTGTTACCACTTATGTTGATTTCACAGAATATGAGTTCTCGGTTTTTAACCGTTGGGGATTGCAGGTATTTTCTACCAAAGATGTGAACCTGGGTTGGGATGGAAACCATGGAACAAAAAAATGTGAATTAGGTGTTTATGTGTATTTAGTGCGTTTCAAATCCTCGAAAGGTGAATACATTGATTTTAAAGGCTCTGTTACGCTTTTGAGGTGATATTTTTTGATAATCTAATTCAAAATTACTTTCTCAATGTTTTTTTTGCCATCCGCAATTAACTCTATATAATAAGTTCCTTTGGCTTCTATAGTTAAATCAATATTTTACACATAATCACACTTGAACGCTGATTTTGTATGTGTATAAATAATTTGTCCTTTTGAATTGAGGACATTAAGGACAAGATTACTTTTCTCCGTTGATGAATATTTTGGTATAATAGCAAAAAATAGTTGGTGAAATGCTCTAAAGACCTATAGGGTA
>JAZKBX010000035.1:8938-11807 GCA_040388455.1 Bacteroidota bacterium | reverse complement strand
GCAAAATAAGCACGATAAATGAGTGCAAAGGCATCCAGTAAAAAAAGTTTTTTATTGTTTTCTGACATTGTATTTTGAATATTATGATTTTTTGTAAATTTTTAAGGGGATATAAATTTACTCATTATTATTTTTTCCACCGAAAAACATTTTAATTAATTAACAAAGGTTGTGCTGAATCTTTATTAAATTTGATAAATAATAATTCCCCTTTGAAAAAGCACTTCCATTTTCTTTTATTTGCAGTTTTCTTGGTCATAACCTTCAGCAGGTGTTCTCCGGAAAAAACGAAGCCCGTTGTGTTGGTTGCTGAGCCTGAATTTGTGAATGAAGAGGTTGTTGAATTGATCAGGAAACAGCTCAGTAATTTCGACACTTTAGAAACTCTTTTCATTGCTGATGACAGTCTTTTTGCAACAAAATTAATTGTTGAGTTTTACAAAATAAATAAGTTCAATGTTACCTGGAGCGACAAAGGTAAACACAGTAAACAAAGTGATTCCCTTTTATCACTTATTAAAAATTCAGACGATTATGGTTTGATCTCAAGTGATTACCATTTCAGTAAAATAGAAAGTTTAATTAAAAAAGAGAGAGACAGTAAAACAAAAAAATATGATGCGGTAAAAATTTCCGAAGTGGATATGCTTTTAACAGATGCCTTCTTTACGTTTGCTGCGCATGTTAATAAAGGAAGGTTGAATATAGATAGTTTGGTTCGCGAATGGAAAATTGCCAGATTTATACTGCCGCGTACCATAGGTGAAAGCGAGATTGAAACCGATCTAGTTGCTGTTTTAAATGATGCTATCAAACAAAATAACATTCATTATGCAATTGATTCATTAGAGCCTAAGAACAGACAATATCAGGCATTAAAATCTGCGCTGAAAAATTTTAAATTTGAGTTTAGAGATTCTGAATGGGATAGTTTAGCAACCCGCGAATCGGACAGTACAGGTTTTAATGAACGCTTAAAAAAACGACTAGTCGCCAGTCATGATTATGCAGAACTCATTGAATATTCAGATTCTATAAAGTTGGTAAAAGCCATCAAAAATTTTCAGTGTCGTCATAATCTCACTGAAGATGGAAAAATAGGAAAGCTTACTTTTAAAGCTTTACAGCGTTCTAAGCGGGATTATGTGCACCAGATTCAAATGAATATGGAGCGTTGGCGATATTATTATTCTCCCTATGAAAAACAATTTGTGTGGGTAAATGTTCCAAAATATGAAATGCGGGTGATCGAAGAAGATACATTGGTTATGAAATCGAATGTAATTGTAGGGCAACCTGACCATAAAACCCCCATATTAAAAAGCACTATTCGTTATTTTTTAATTTACCCTTATTGGACAGTTCCGCTGAGTATCGCAACTAAAGAAATTTTGCCGATCCTGAAACGAGATACCTCGTATTTACGCAGAAAAAACTTTGAAGTGCTCGACTATCGCAACAGGGTAGTTGAAACACCGATTAACTGGAAAAAATACAATAAAAATTATTTTCCATTTAAACTTCGCCAGCGAACAGGTGATGAAAATTCATTGGGTATTTTGAAATTTAATTTCGAAAATAAATATGGCGTTTATTTGCACGATACAGATAATCGCAGGTTGTTTAAGCGGGAAATGCGTGCCATGAGTCATGGCTGTGTGCGGTTGGAAAGGTTTATTGATTTTGCCAAATTCCTTATTCGTGATGATAAAAAGAACTATCCTTTAGATTCACTGAAAATGGATCTTTTAAAAGAAGAGCAGAAATATGTTTATATCAAACATCCGATCCCGATATACATTAATTACTTTACTACCGAAGTGGACGATAATGATGAACTATTCTTTTTTATTGACGTATATAAAAAAGATGAGAAGATGTTGAAATCACTGTACTATTTGCGTTAGGGATTGCAGCGTAAATCCTTTTCTTTTTTAAGAAAAGATTGAAGCGAAAAGCCCGACACTTTCTCTTTTAAGAAAGTGTAAAGCCCAAATGATTATTTAGCTAAACTGTCGGAACACCTTTATTAAATCTACAATTATAAATCTGTGAATACTATTCTATATATTTCACAGAAATGATAAGTTCAATAATATAAATATAAAAGCAGTTAAGCTTAAGCGGATTCTTTACCTTTGTAATCCATTAAAACCATTATTGTGACTTTTGACGAACTAAATTTAAATAAACCCCTGATAAGCGCATTGGACGACTTAGGGTATATCAATCCAACCCCCATTCAGGAAAAAGCCTTTCCTGTGATCATGTCGGGAAAAGATGTAGTGGCCATAGCCCAAACAGGTACAGGTAAAACATTTGCTTATTTGTTGCCTATGCTCAGGCAATTGAAATATTCAGATAAAAAACATCCAAGGATCTTAATTGTGGTTCCTACCCGCGAATTGGTTTTACAAATTGTGCGTGAAATTGAAAAACTTACATCCTATATGAATGTCCGCTATCAGGGTGTTTATGGTGGGACCAATATCAATACTCAAAAACAATTGGTATATGATGGGCTTGATATTTTAGTTGCGACCCCCGGGCGCTTAGTAGATCTTGCCCTTACCGGACTATTGCGATTAAAAGATATTCAAAAGCTGGTGATCGATGAGGTTGATCAGATGCTTAGCCTTGGTTTTCGTCAGCAATTGATCAGTTTTTTAGAGACCCTACCTGCAAAAAGGCAAAATCTTATGTTTTCGGCAACAATGACCGAAGATGTGGAGAAAGTGATTGCGAAATATTTTTATGAGCCATTCAAAATAGAAATAGCTGCACACGGCACTCCGCTTGATAAGATCATTCAAAAAGGGTATCATGTTCCTAACTTTCATACAAAAGTAAACTTATTGGAATATTTGCT
>JAZKBX010000035.1:0-8838 GCA_040388455.1 Bacteroidota bacterium | reverse complement strand
GGGCGTACCGGAAGGGCTAATAAGGCTGGTGTTGCCATTTCGTTCATCAATGAGGCAGAACAGGAATATCAATTTGAAATTGAAAACCTGATGAATAAGGAAATCCCTATTGAACCCTTTCCTGCTGCGGTGCAAATTTCAAAAGTTTACACCGAAGAGGAGAAGCCATCGATAATAGATAAAAATATTAAAAGGATAAATGCTATCAAAATTCCAATTGGACAAGGTGCATTCCATGAGAAGAAAGAGAAAAACAAAAAGGTAAATCTCGGTGGCCCGAGTGTGTTAGATCCTAAAAAAGGGAAATCGACACGTAAAGATAACAGCAAGAGAAGGCGATAATAGCTTTGTTTGTTACGCTTTTGGGCGTTCCCCTTTCTAAAGAGAAAGGGGCGGGCTTTACGCTGCAATCTTTTTGTGAAGAACAAAAAGGATTTGCGCTGCAATCCCTAACGCGACATCTCTTTTGTAATCAAGAACTTTCTGCTTTTAAAAAAATTCGACTTAAAATTTTAAATATAAAAGGAATTAATGAAAATTGAGCAAACCAATAATCCATTACATGGTAAAACATTGGAAATGATCATAGATCATTTGGTTGCTTTTTACGGCTGGGAACAATTGGGGTATCACATTAACATCAAATGCTTTACTGATAATCCAAGTGTTAAGTCAAGTTTGACATTTCTTAGAAAAACTCCCTGGGCACGTAAAAAAGTGGAAAATTTATATCTGGAAATAACAAGGTAGGTACATTAAACAGCGATCAACCACCAACCAACCAACCAACCAACCAACCAACCAACCAACCAACCAACCAACCAACCAACAACTATCAACTATCAACCAACAACTATCAACTATCAACCAACAACTATCAACTAAAAACTATCAACTAAAAAACTACCCCGGCATTCGGGCAAGTTGTTTCTCCATCGTTTTTATTTGTTTTACCAATTCCTCCGATTTAGGTTTTAGCGCTTTTGCTTTTCTAAAATAATCTTTTGCAATTCTGTTTTGGGTACGTTGTATTTCCAAAGAGCATAGTTGCATATATGCTGCAGCCAATGCTTCTTTGTCAGAAATGCCTGTTTTTACAGCTTCTACTAAAGTTAAACGAGCTTCCTTATGATTACCCTTTTTCAATTGAATAAAACCTAATTGTAACAAGTTTTCACCTTTTACATTACCCACAATTGTTGATTTGGTGTTCAGGCTCTTGCGGATATTACTTTCGGCAGTGGTCAGATCGTCCGATGCCATTGCAAGATTACTTTGCAACATATAATATCCCGACCGTACGGGTTTGAATAATAAACGTGGGAATTTGATTTTTTTAATGTAACGCGTGGCTTTTTCTACATCGCCTTCTGCCACAGCTTCCTGCACCAGGCGCATGGTTCCCAACATAAAATAAAGTAATAATGAAACCGCGGCAAGTATGTAACAAATCCAGGCGGTGATGGCATCATCATAAATATGAGAGAGAACACCTAATCCGATTAAAATGATGCTGATCGGTAAACGATACAAAATGTAAAAACGTAAAACTTTCATAAAAAAATGCAATTAAGGAAATGGCCTAAAGCTGTTTCTGGTTAAATAAAGCACAAAATTAATGCAAAATTATCAGAGTCAGCATTAATTCTTTCCTTAAAACGAATAATGAGCGTCTATTCCGTGAAGAATCTTGTTCATTAGTATTTCCCGGGCTAATTTTATGTTGTTTAACTCCGTTACAGAATTTTCATCAATTTTGTAAAGCATCAGAGAAAGATCAAGTTTTTGGATAAACTCCATTATTACATCTTCAACAACTCCTCCGGCCTGCATATCCCAAATTGCATTATTAATAATGATCTCCACCGATTTAGAACCATCGGCATTTACAATTATTTTTATTTTTTCTTCTTTTAACTGAATCATAATGGGCTATTTTAGAGCGGAGCAATTTTGATCCGCCTTCAATAAATACTTTTATTGTAAAACTATTCCCTGCACTAGTGCTTTTTTAAGAAGCTAATACTTTTGCATCCGGAAATCTATATAACCAAGCTTTAAGAGCCTCCATGCGTGGAATTGTGATTATAGTTTTGTAATCTAATTGTACTTTTATTGACTTAGGGTTTAATGCCGGCAATACTGTTTTTGGTTTAGTTCTCATTTTTTTTATTTTTAATTGAATAATGATTAATTTAATTTATAATTCAAATCTATCCCGTCTTCTTGAAGAATTAGATCGGTATTCGATAATATTGTGTTTTGAATAGCTAAAAAAGGAAAATCGGTAGTTTAGAATAAATTTTATTCGGCTAATAATTAGACTTTATGAAAATTGTTCCATTTAACACCAATTTTTGATTAATTGATTGAATTGACCAGGTTTGTAGAGCAAAAGAAATGGGTGACTTGTCTTGCAGAACAATGAAAGAGTATTAATGGTATGAAATAGTTTCTAAATTTGCAGCATGTTTAAAACCCGCCATTACGAAAACCTTCACATCCCCCTTTGGTTATTGAAAGACACCTTCTGGATGCTTCAATTTCGGACGCTGGGTACTATAATGATTATACCCACCATTTTGGTTGCCTTAATTATTACAATAAAGACCTGGCGTGAAAAAAATGATGAATTCTGGGTAAATCTGGCTGTTTTATTTTGGATCTCAGGTAATTCCTATTGGATGTTATGCGAATTTTTTCATCATGAAGAAATTAAAAATTATGCAGGATTTCCTTTTGTGGCCGGTATGATTTCAGTGGCCTATTTTTATAAAATACGTTTGTTAAATAAAAAGGCTAAGAAGGATATTTTATAAATTCGCTGTCCGTGGTTAATAGAACACAGATAATACGGATTAAACGGATATGCACTGACTAATTCTTCACAGTATAAAAAAAATCAGCGAAAATCAGTCGCATCAGTGTTATCAGTGTTCTATCTCAATTTTTACCAGTAATGTATTCACCGCTTTTTTCCAGGCAAGCCAAGGCCAATCGTATTTTAAAATAGTCAAGCTCAGCATTTAAAAAATCGAAAACCTCCTTTAGTTTTTCAATTTTGCCAATAGCATTCACGGCTGTTTTTACACGATCAACTTCTTCAATGCTCACAAACTGCTCAATGGAAGCTATATTGCCTGTCAAATATAACTGTGCTATATGCGAATAGATAGTGGTTACACTTAAATTCCGTTTTAAGGCAATATCCTTGGGCGAACTATTTTGTTTGTAGAGTATTAATGTTTCTTCATAGGTGTTTACTTTAGGCGCTTTTGCCGAAATGCCGTAACACATTTCATGTATAATAGTTAAAAAAGCCTGACCATATTTTTCAAATTTATGTTGACCAACTCCAGAGATGGTAAGCATTTCTTCCTCTGTTAAGGGCTTCTCCGAAGCCATTTCACGCAGTGTGGCATCGTTAAAAATAATATATGCAGGCAGTTTTTCCGAATCCGCAAATTGTTTACGTAATTTACGTAAAGCTTCAAATAGATCATTTCCCGTACTTTGTTCAGCATACTTGCCGCGTTTTGCTTTGCGCTCTATTGGTTCAGCTATTTTAATCTGTGGTTGTACCAGATCGGCTTTACGCTTGCTGTACAATACTTCTTTACCCGATTCGGTTATCTTTAAAGAAAAACCTTCATCGTAGGCAATTTCAATCAATCCAAGGTTTAGCATCTGCAAAATATATTGCTCCCAAATAGCAAAACTCAGGTCAGCCCCTGCACCATATGTTTTTATTTTATTATAACCATGCTCAATAAGTTCACCTTTTGAGGAACCTCTCAATACATCTATCAGCATCGTAGTTCCAACCTTTTCTTCCATGCGCATCAAAGCGGATAATGCTTTTTGAACCAATAATGTTCCATCAAAATGCTGACGTGGATTTTCACATACATCACAATTGCCGCAGTTTTCCTGTGGTGTTTCACCAAAATAACTCAACAAAATTTTTCTGCGACACATGTCCGCTTCCGCAAACTGTTGCATACGTCTGAGCTTCTCCAGATTTATTTTTGCCAGATTTCCTTCCTGTGCAAATTTGGTTAGCATGATCAGATCAGCAATGTTATAATATAAAATCGTATCACTGTTTAATCCATCTCTGCCCGCACGACCTATTTCCTGGTAATACCCTTCAATGTTTTTTGGCAAATTAAAGTGGATCACCCAACGCACATTGGATTTGTCGATTCCCATACCAAAAGCCACAGTAGCGCATACCACTTGTAATTTATCATTTATAAAATCGTCCTGAGTTTTATTCCGCTCCTCACTTGGCAATCCGGCATGATAACAACCCGCCTTAATTCCTTTTGCTTTCAAGGCATCTCTTAATTTTTCGGTGGTTGCTCTGCTCAGGCAATAAATAATTCCGGCTTCGTTTTCACGATCGGCTATAAATTCAATAATATCTTTTATACGTTCTTTTGGCTTTATACCTGACTTTACAGAAAGACTTAAATTCGGACGATTAAACGAAGCAACAAACACTTCCGGGTTAGGCAAATTAAGTTGTTTAACAATATCTCTGCGCGTAGTTTTATCGGCTGTTGCAGTTAATGCAATTACCGGAATAGAAGGGAAATGCTCTTTCAGAAATTTCAACTGCGTGTATTCAGGCCTGAAATCATGCCCCCAGGAAGAGATACAATGCGCTTCATCAATCGCAAACAACTGAATAGGTAACTTGGTAAGGAGGCGATTCATTTCCTGCACCAATCGTTCCGGTGAAATGTAAAGTAATTTTATTTGTCCATTTAGACATTTGGTAATAATATTTTCTTCCTCCCCCGAACTTAAACTGCTATTCAGGTATGCGGCCGGAATGTCATTAGAATTAAGCGCATCCACCTGGTCTTTCATCAATGATATTAAAGGAGAAACAACAACACATAATCCCGGTAACAAAAGAGAAGGGATCTGG
This sequence comes from Bacteroidota bacterium, assembly GCA_040388455.1. GTDB lineage: Bacteria > Bacteroidota > Bacteroidia > 2-12-FULL-35-15 > 2-12-FULL-35-15 > 2-12-FULL-35-15. The sequence continues at coordinate 3,899 of JAZKBX010000035.1, read as the reverse complement.
AAACATATCGATTTTCCGCCACCGGTAGGCATCAGAACCACCACATCTTTCTTATCCATCACACACTGGATCACTTCGGCCTGCATTGGCCGAAACTGATCATAACCGTAATGTTTTTTTAGTAAAGATGCCGCTTGTAAAATCATTATTTAGTATAGAATTTTAGAATTATTTTGTGTCGATAAAAAAATTATTATTACCCTGACAGGGTTCCAAAACCCTGTTAGGGTTATTACAGCAGAAGCCGTATCAAAGATAAGAAATTAAGCATAGTCAGCTTTAAAAGGTTATACTACAAATAGGAGTAATTATCTTTGAGTACCCATACAATTCGTTGAACCCTAACAGGGTTTGAAACCCTGTCAGGGTATTTGGTTTGAACCGCTTTATTCAGATTTTTCTTCATTCAAGCTCTTCGCCAAAAAATACCCCATACTAAAACACCCTTGCAATAAATAACCTCCGGTAGGTGCATCCCAATCCAGCATTTCCCCAATAACATAGTGATTCGGTAATTTTTTTAACTGAAAAGTGTTGTCAATTTCATTTAATGAAATGCCACCAACAGTTGAAATGGCCTCATCAACAGGCGCTGCAGAGGTAATGATAAGCGGGAGGTTTTTAATTTTTTCGGAAAGCGTTTCAATATCTGTAAAATCTGTTTTACTTAAAACTGTTTTTAATAAAGCTAATTGCACCTGATTTAGGTTCAGTTCATTTTCCAGATGTTTGCTCAATGACTTATTTCCTTTGTTTGAAATTTTGTTTTTTATTTCCTCAACAGTAAGAGTAGGTTTAAGATCTAAAAATATTTTTGCTGTATTGTTGGAATTCAATTGTTTCCTGATTTCCGCGCTTAAAGCATATATTGACCCTCCTTCCAAACCGAACTTAGTGATCACGAGTTCACCTTTTTTTTCTTTTTTACTGCATTTTAAAGAAATGTTTTTTAATGATGCGCCCTCTGCAATTTTAATAAATTCATTTTCCCATTTTATTTCATAAGCACAATTGGATGCCTGAAATGGAATAATGTCAATTCCTTTTTCTGAAAAATAATTTGTCCACTTTCCATCCGAGCCGGTCACTTGCCAGCTGCCACCGCCTAATGCAAATATGGTAATGTCAGCTTTTACATTTATTGATTCATTAGCCGTTTCAAAAATAAGTTCATTGTTATTCCAGCCTTTCCAGTTGTGACGGGTTTTTATTGAAACATTTTTTTTCTTTAATATATCTAAAATAGCGTTGAGCACATCAATTGGTTTTATTCCTTGTACAGGAAACACTCGTTTACTGCTGCCAACAAATGTTTCAATACCAATGTTGTTTAGCCAGTTTCTTAGATCTGTATTTGTAAAAGAAGAGATAATACTTGAAAAGAATGAAGCAGGAGTATATCGTGAAATAAACTGTTCGGTATCTTCTGAATGTGTTAAATTAAAACCACCATCACCGGCCACTAAAAATTTTCTTCCTAAAGCATTGTTCTTTTCATAAATAGTAACGTCAAACTTTAGTTCATCCAGACTTGCTGCCAGCATCATCGCGGCAGGTCCTCCGCCAATTATCGCGATAGCTCTTTTCATTTTATTTTTCTATTCCTCAATATTATCCTGTAAATAAGAAGCCTCTTCTGTTTTAAGAGAGTCAGAAACTAAATTATTGATGGTATTAATTTCATAATTTGTTAAATTTCGCCATTTCCCAATTGCAATACCTTCTAATTTAATATTCATTATTCGTGTTCGCTTTAGCTTGATAACAGTGTATCCCAGCACTTCGCACATTCTTCTTATCTGGCGGTTTAGTCCTTGTGTCAAAATTATTCTAAACCTGTTTTTATCCAGTTGTTCAATAAAACATTTTTGAGTTACTGTTTCTAATATTGCAACTCCATTTCCCATTTTTTTTATAAATTCCGGACTTATGGATTTGTCAACCATAACCACATATTCTTTTTCGTGATTATTCCCGGCACGCAAAATTTTATTTACAATATCGCCATCGTTGGTCAGGAATATCAACCCTTCCGAAGGCTTGTCTAATCGGCCAATTGGGAAAATTCGTTTAGGGTGATTGATAAAATCGATGATATTATCTTTATCCTTTAGATCAGTTGTGCAGGTAATGCCTGTTGGTTTATTAAATGCTAAATAAATTGATTCTTCCTTCGCTTTTAAAGGTTTACCATCAATCTCAACGCTATCTTCAGGATTAACTTTTGTTCCCATTTCCGGTTTCTTTCCGTTAATAGTAACTCTCCCCGCCTCAATAAGTTTATCAGCTTCCCTTCTGGAACAAAATCCTGTTTCACTGATGAATTTATTTATTCGCTTTTGCATTGTATTCAAAATTACTGAAAATTTGATTTGAAAAATTAAACTGTGCACTATGGCAGAAAACAAAAATGAATCAAAGCGATCTAACATCTAAAATCCAACATCTACTATCTATTTATTCGTAAATTCGCAGTACAATCATGTCGAGCACTTTTTTAAATACCCCTATCGAATATCTCAAGAGCGTTGGTCCGCAAAAAGCGGAGATCTTGAAAAAAGAATTACGTATTTTTAAGTATGCCGATCTGCTTGCATTTTATCCTTTCCGTTACGTTGACCGAACAAAATTTTATAAAGTAAAAGAAATTAATGCCGATCTGCCTTTTGTTCAGTTGAGAGGAAAAATAACAAGTACTAAAATGGTGGGTGTGAAGCGCGCACAGCGTTTTGTTGCTACTTTTACTGATGAAACCGGTAGTCTCGAATTGGTTTGGTTCCAGGGAGCAAAATGGATCGCTGAAAAAATAAAGCCACATGTTACCAATGAATACATCGTGTTTGGAAGGCCTTCTGTTTTTAATGGCATATTTAATATTTCACATCCTGAAATTGATCCGGTAAGTGCTGAAAACACCACGTTTGCAAGTACACTGCAGGCAGTATATAACAGTACGGAAAAATTAAAATCAAGAAGTTTAGATTCCAAGGGTATTGCACGTTTGCAAAAATCATTGGTTCTTTTGATCAAAAAAAACATCCCTGAAACCCTTTCAAATGCTGTTCTTGAGCGCTTTCAAATGCTCTCGCGTGAAGAAGCTGTCAAACAAATTCACTTCCCGCAGAATCCTGAAATGCTTAAGAAAGCAGAATTTCGTTTAAAATTCGAAGAACTGTTTTTCATTCAGCTAAAATTATTAAAGCAAAAAGGACTGCGGGAAAAAACATTTCGTGGATTTGTGTTTTCTAAAGTAGGGGATTATTTCAATAATTTTTACAACAATTATTTACCCTTCCAATTAACCAATGCCCAAAAAAGGGTGATCAAAGAAATTCGTTTGGATATGGGTTCAGGCAAACAGATGAACCGCTTGCTGCAAGGCGATGTTGGTAGTGGTAAAACACTGGTTGCGCTCATGAATATTCTTATTTGTATGGATAACGGTTTTCAGGCTTGTTTGATGGCACCAACTGAAATTCTCGCCAATCAGCACTTTGAGACCATTTCTAAATTATTAAAACCCCTGAATATTAATGTTGGATTACTCACCGGTTCTAAAAAAGTAAAGGAACGCAGAGTGATACATGAGCAATTACAAAGTGGGGAGATGCAGATTTTAATTGGTACGCATGCTCTTTTGGAGGACGTTGTTCAGTTTAAAAATATAGGTCTGGTAGTAATTGATGAACAGCATCGGTTTGGTGTGGCACAGCGCGCAAAAATGTGGAATAAGAACACACAGTCACCTCACATGCTGATCATGTCGGCAACACCTATCCCGCGTACATTAGCGATGACCTTGTATGGTGATCTTGATGTATCTGTTATCGATGAATTGCCTCCGGGACGTAAACCCATACAAACGGTCCATCGTTTCGATACGCATCGTGATAGAGTGT
>JAZKBX010000034.1:0-3101 GCA_040388455.1 Bacteroidota bacterium | reverse complement strand
TCATCTTTTGTAAGTTCAATAACATTTGCACTTCCCCCACGATGTAAATTACTTCTGAATTCCCCTGGAAGGCCTTGTCGTTTCATAGCACCAACAATTTTCCCATCCACAATAAATGCTCTGATATCAGCACCTCCTGCCTCTTTGATAAACTCCTGAACCAGAATATTTGCTTTTAAAGCAAGGAAGGATTCGATAACTGATTTGGCCGATTTATGCGTTTCCGCCAGAATCACCCCAATACCTTGAGTTCCCTCCAGCAGTTTTATCACCACAGGGGCTCCACCTACTTGTTCAAGCACATTTTCAATATTTTTAGGAATAGAGGCAAATGCAGTTTTCGGCATACCAAGTCCCGCCTTCGCCAGTAATTGCAAACTTCTAAGCTTATCGCGGGAACGCACCAAAGCTTGTGATTCAACTGAAGAGAATACTTTCATCTGTTCAAATTGCCGAACAACAGCTGCGCCATAAAATGTTACAGAGGTGCCAATGCGTGGAATGATAGCATCAATTCCGACAACCTGCTTTCCTCCATAAAAAATTTGAGGATGCCCTTTTTCAATTACCAAAACGCATTTCAAGTGGTCAAGCACTATTACCTCATGCCCCCGCTGCTCAGCGGCTTCAACCAATCGCCTGGTAGAATATAGTTTTAAGTTGCGGGATAAAATTGCTATTTTCATATGAATGGATCTGTATAGGTTATGTACAATAGTATATTTCAGAATTTCAAATTACCTTTGAAGAAGGCTTAAGGACAAGGTTATTCAATAAGGCAACATCAACCACAAAACGATTTTTTAATAATTTCCTCCCTATCAAAACAGGGTAACGCATACTCCCTCTGTCACTTAACGAAATTACTGCTTTTATTCGTTTTTCTCCCATTTGGATAATGGTTTTAATGATATAACGCTTTTCTATTTCGCCAAATGAATTTTTGATCTCTTTTTGAGAATATTCGGTAAATTTCTGATCTTGTTCGTTGTATTCCGGATGTGATGGATCTAATAATTTAAAATGCAACACCCCGTTTTTTTCTTTTATATCATGGCAATGTAAAGCTGTAGTATATGCGCCTGTATCTATTTTCGCGATAATTCCAAACAATCCAAGATCAGGAAAATCAATTTCCTCTCTGCGCCCGATGATTAATTTTTCTTTTTGCATGACTTTAATTCTTTGCAAGATAAATACTTTTAATCAAAAATTAAGAGCCTATTTCTATTTCATCACAAAAACGATATAAATAGGCCTCAAGTTGATCTTGAAAAGGTATTCTAAAAATCCTTTTTTGAGAATTTTTAAATGGTCATATTGCAGTTATTAGCCACAAATAAAAAAGTATTTTTAAAATAAGTTGACAAAGTTAAAAATAGTAGTACATTTGCACCCGCTTTAGAAAGTTTTTTTAAGCAGAGTATTCGGGGCGTAGCGTAGTCCGGTATCGCGCCTGGTTTGGGACCAGGAGGTCGTCAGTTCAAATCTGGCCGCCCCGACTTATAAACTAGCTAATTAGGTAATTCGAAAATTTGCTCTTATAAAGCAATTTTTCAAATTGGTTGATTAGCTTTTTTTGATTTCGTAGCTCAGATGGATAGGGCATCCCGCAGTATTGCGGGACGGTAGTTCAATTTGAGTTTTGTTTTTTAGCGAATTTGATTCCATAGCTCAGCTGGATAGAGCACAAGTTTTCTAAACTTGCGGTCATTGGTTCGAATCCAATTGGGATCACAAAATAAACTTTAAGATCGCGGTAAATACGGTGTTTAAAGGCATATTTTTTCTTTGGTTGACGGACTGGTTGACGAATCACCGAATTTTCCATTTTTTCCATTTATCTTTAATTAATAAGTTGACGGAAATTCAGAGCTTCCCTTGATTTAATTAATTTGTAAAGGTTACACATCGAATCGATCCCCCCAATTTTGCCAATTCATCACAATTGATTGTTTTAACTTTATACCCCAACCCTACTAAAGTGTTTTTATGGATCAAGCTCAAAAGTTGTGGAGTAAAAAATAAAAGTTCAATTTTGCAGGATAAAAAATTGAACAATGAACAACTCCTTTAATAACAATGCCTTTGGAAAATTTATTAACAGAAAGCAAGAATTGAACCTTAAATTAGCCTGACGAGTACTTTGCCTCATTCTTAACAATGCATAAGAAGATGGCTTGCTGTGGATTTATAAAATACCCATCCCCTACCATCCAATTACACATTTGCACTTCTGTATTAAATACGGCTAACCCACTATGATTTTTTTTAGGACCGTTCAAAGATATACCCCACAAACTCCGCTCAAAATTCTCGCATTTCCAGAAAAGAATTGAATACAAGCATCTTTTTTACTCCAAAAATTTAATTTCAAATTTTGGTGCTTATGCTTTTAAACCACATATTAAACAAAACCGTTTTCGGCTACTTGCTTCAAATAACAACTAATCTAACATATTTTCCGGATAATTAGCTGGATTTTGAACAGGTTAGAACTCTGAGTATTTTTGGACTAAATTAATTATCTTTTATCATATTTTATAAGATCCAAGCTATATTAAAAGCGTTTAGGAACAATAGGTTTATTACTTTCTCTCAGTAAAGGTTATGAGCCTTTTATTTTTGAAGACAATTCCTAAAATATAAACTAAATAATTCTGCAATAAAATGAAATTTAAAAATTATTATTCCTTTTTGAAACAAAATACCTGGCTGGGGTTAGTTCCTTTGCTTAGTATATTCATTTCAATAACAACTCAAGCTCAAACGAGCACAATAATTACAACAGCGGGAACAAGTTCTTTTACTGTTCCGGCAGGTGTAACTACAATTGTAGTCAAAACCTGGGGTGCCGGTGGTGGTGGTGGAGGTTCCTCATCCAGCAGTAAATCTGGTGGCGGTGGTGGTGGAGGTGCATATACTATACAAACATTTACCGGTCTTATTCCGGGTACTGTATATACAAACGGTATTATTGTAGGTGCCGGTGGCATCGGTGGAGCTGCAGGAGCAAATAGTGGTACAGATGGAGGTAATACAACAGTTGCATTCACATCCACAGTTACTGCAAATGGAGGTAAATTAGGAACAGGGGGAGC
>JAZKBX010000033.1:0-4416 GCA_040388455.1 Bacteroidota bacterium | reverse complement strand
GGCGGTCCAACCGCAACCATAACGTCTCAATTAAATGCTTCCTGTTTTGGTGGAAATAATGGGTATGCAGCTGCTTTTGCTACCGGGGGAATAGGTGCTTACACCTATTCATGGAATACTTCACCTGTTCAGCTGAACGATACCGCTTCCGGATTGGCAGCAGGAGCATACAATTGTTTGATAACGGATTCAGCCGGTTGCCAGACAAATATTACAGTGACAATATCTCAACCATCCGATCTTAGTATAAATACGGGCAGTGTTAACAGCAATTGTGATCAGCCGGATGGCCAGGGAAGTGTTACCGCCACAAATGCAACAGCCCCTTATTCGTATTTATGGAATACTTCCCCGGCTCAGATCAATGATACAGCCATAGGGTTAATAGCTGGCACGTATCAATGTATTATTACCGATGCCAGTAACTGTAAAGATACAGTGTCAGTAACAATAGTGGATAACCCGGCAGGCGTAGTGAATGCAGGCGAAGATCAGAGCATTGTGTCTGGAGATTCCGTGCAGCTAATTGCTACAGCAGGTTTAAATTATGCATGGACCCCTGCTCTGGGTTTAAGTTGCACAAATTGCCAGAGTCCTTTTGCTTCACCCTCTGTTACCACTACTTATTATGTAACTGTCACAGATTCCAATGGGTGTTCGAATTTCGACTCCGTGAAGGTGAGCGTAACCGAAAAGGAATTTTATTCAATTCCAAATGTGTTCTCTCCTAACAATGATGGCTTCAACGATTTGTTTGAGCTGAAGGCCGAAGGGTTTAAAGCATATCGCGCAGAGATTTTTGATCGCTGGGGCGTGAAAATGTTTGAAACAAACGACTCTAACATGTATTGGAATGGAAATACTAGAAAAGGAAAAGCTGTGTCTGGAGGCGTATATTTTTATATTCTTTATCTCACGAACACTCAGAACCAGCAACAAACTTTCAAAGGGTTTCTTACTTTGGTCAGGTAAAATTAGTAAAAAAAATGCTCTATGATAATGAAGACAAATCAAATATAAAAGCCTGGCTACCTTTTTTAGTATTTAAGGGTATTTTAGCTTATATTTGATTTGCTTTTTTTGTAAACAATTAACTGTCAAGTCGATAGCGATGAAAAAAAGAAACTCATTTATTTTTTTTTCAGTATCCAGGGTCCTGCACTTGCAAAAAAATTAGTTGCTAATAAACATAATTTCTGGCTATCTTTTATTAATTATTCATGTGTAACAAGAATTGATATACATTGGCAACAAACTAAAATCATTTTTCCATGAAAATAAAACTACTCTTATTGTTCTGTATCGCAACCTTGGGTGTCTTCGCTCAAACTCCTGATTGGCAATGGGCCAAAAAAATAGGGGGGCCATATATTGAAAATGCAGCTTGCGTCACCACAGATGATAATGGGAATGTTTATGCTGCAGGATCATTTTGTAGCATTACGATAAGCTTTGGAACAATAACTTTAACGAATAGCGGTACTACGGGCCATTCTGACGGTTACATAGTTAAATATGATAAATATGGAACTGCCTTATGGGCAAAAAGTATAAAGGGCGATCGCTATGAGTTTATAAGTAATATAACTTTAGACTTGAATGGAAATATTTATGTTTCAGGTGATTTTGTTAGTCATTATATAGATTTTGGAAGTTTAAGTTTTTCAAATTATGATGTTGCTACCTACCCAACCAGCGATAATTTTCTTGCAAAATATGATTCAACAGGAAATGTTCTTTGGGCTGAACATTCTGGAGGGGTTTATGGTGATCAGTGCGTTGGTCATTGTAACGATAATTTCGGAAACATATATGCATTTGGCACTTTTGATAGTCCTACAATTACATTTGGCAGTTTTACCCTAAATAATCCTGGCGGGGCTCAAAATTTTTATATTGTAAAATATGACTCCCTGGGAAATGTTATATGGGCAAAATCTCCAACAGTACCTGTTGGATCTTTTACAGGCACTACCTATAAGAACGGAAGCATCAAAGAAGATGGAAACGGTAATGTTGTGATTTCAGGAAATTTTAAAAGCCAAACTATTACATTTGGAACAAATACTCTCACAAACGATAGTATCGGTGGAGGGACTTCGGATATTTTTTTAGTAAAGTATGATGCAGGCGGAAATGTTTTATGGGCAAAAAGCGCAGGGGGAACCCATGATGATATAATTCGAAATTTAGTCACGGACTCAATTGGAAACATTTACATTTCAGGATATTTTTATAGTTCAAATATTGATTTCGATATTGACACTTTGTTTAATGCTTCCATAAATTCGGATATTTTTCTGACAAAATACAATCCTGCTGGAAATGTTTTATGGGCAAAGCGGGCAGGGGGCATATCCTATGATAAAAGCAGTGTTATAGCTTTGGATAACAATGAAAACATTTATTGGGGCGGAAGTTTTGGTGATTCTTTAATTATTTTGGATACCATTACGGTAACCAATAGTGCTGGAAGTATTTTTATTTCAAAATATAATCCTACTGGAAATGTAATATGGGCAATCGGTACAGGAAATACTGGTTATTATGATTACTTAGTTTCGTTACAAAAAGACCCTTATGATAACTTGTATGTAACCGGGGGATTTCAAAGTTCTACAATTACTTTTGGTGCCACCACTTTAACAAATGCAACGGGCGGTGGTGCTTCAATGGATGTTTTCTTAGCAAAGCTTTTGCGTCCCGCCTATATTTGGCCAGGAGATGCTGATAATAGCGGTATAGTGGATAATAATGACCTATTACCAATCGGTTTATATTACGGACAAACAGGAACTCCACGTGCAAGTATTGATAATCTGTGGCAAGCTGATTTGGGAACCAATTGGGGCATTACCGAGAATAACGGAGTGGATATTAAACATGCAAATTGCAATGGTGACGGAATAATTGATGATAATGATACTTTAGCAATTAATTTGAATTTTAATTTAACACACGCAATTCCTGCCTCTAATAATAATTATAATAATGAAAGACTAACCGCACCTGATATTTATTTTATTACTTCTAGCAGTTCATATAATGCGGGCGATTGGATAGATGCAGAGGTATGGTTAGGAAAATCAGCAGTACCGGTAAATAATTTATATGGCATCGCTTTTAATATAAATTATAACTCATCACTTGTTCAACCTGGTACTGAAAGTATTACTTACCCTGCCAATTGGCTTGGAACACCTGGAACAAATGCAATAAAAACTTCAAAGATAGATGCAGTTGCAAATACTGCCTATGGTGCTATAACACGTGTTGATCATACTAATACGAGTGGTTTTGGGAAAATTGCCGACTTTAAATTTCAGATAAAAAATACTGTTGCATCATCTTCTGCAATGCATCTTTCGATTTCTAATTATATGGCAGATAATGCTACAGGCGTTTCACAAGTCTTTAATACAATAAATGACTCTGTTACAATAAATGCCGGAAGCGTTGGAATAACTGAAACAAATACTGTTTCAGAAATTACTATCTTTCCTAACCCGTTCACTTCTCAAACAACTATTACATTTAATCAGGAACAAAAAAACATTCGCATAAAAATATTGGATGTTTTAGGTAAAGAAGTTAAAAGTCTTGATTTTAAAGGAAAAAAACTAATTATAGAAAAAGGTGAAATGAAGGAAGGGATTTATTTTTTGCAGATAACTAATGGCAATACAAATGTGGTCAATAAAAAGATTGTTGTGCACTGATTTATTTTTGATACAGCGATTTATAAAACTTAAACCCAATACCAATGAAAAAAAGAAATCACACATTTGCTATATTAACACTTCTTCTTTGTGTATTTGCCTTTTCAGCGCATGCATTAGAAGGAAATAACGGTTGGTCGGCAAAATATCAAAACCCTAAAGTTTTTATTGAAAACAAAGGTCAATTTCACACGAACCCCCCCAATGAAAAGGTTCTGTATGCGTATGATGATGGCTCCACTATGATAAGTTTTACTTCAAAAGGAGTAACCTATAGTTTTTTAAAGCGTTTGAAAAAGGAGAAAGAAGGAACTAAAGCAGAGCGAAAATTAAAACATTTTGAAAGCGGGAAGTCTCATGCAGAATGGGAAGCGGCAGAGCACAAGATGGAATTTAAAACAGATGTGATAAATTTTATTTGGGAAAATGCGAATCCAAATGTTGAAATAGTTCCCTTAGAAGAAACGTTTGATTATCACAGTTATACCATAAAAGAAAAAGATGGTACCGACCGAAACATCAATCATATAAATGCTTTCAAAAAAATAATTTACAAAAATCTATACCCGAATATTGATGTTGAATATGTCTTTCACCCTACCGATGGAATAAAATATTCATTGATAGTGCATCCCGGGGGCGATATTTCAAAAGTAAAAATGAAATATGACGATAAGGTTAAGATCAAAGGAAACGG
>JAZKBX010000032.1:13146-34804 GCA_040388455.1 Bacteroidota bacterium | reverse complement strand
AAACGATGCACAATGCACTTGGCGTTGGTTTAGCTGCTCCACAAATTGGCAAATCAATCCGTTTGTTTGTTATTGAAACCAAACCATTTACTGAGAGGGAAGAAAATGACGAAGATGAGGATGAATTTTCTCCTGAAGAACGTGAGCAATTAGCAAATTTTCGCAAAGTATTTATAAATGCGAAAGTTATTGAGGAAGAGGGTAAAGAATGGGTTTTTAATGAAGGATGCCTTAGTATTCCGAAGATACGTGAAGATGTTTTGCGTAAGCCCAAAATACATATTCAGTATTATGATGAAAATTTCAATTTTTTTGATGAAACATATGAAGGCCTTGCAGCAAGGGTTATTCAGCATGAGTTTGATCATATTGAAGGTAAATTATTCACCGATAGGATCAGTCCCTTGCGTAGACGTTTGTTACAAGGTAAACTTACAGATATATCAAAAGGTAAAGTGAAGATAGGTTATAAGATGCGCTTTCCGAGTAGGTAGTTTTAGAGAGATTTAGCAGCTAAAAAAGAGTAATTAAATAAATAGAGAAAAAGAGATTGAAAAGTGTTAACTTTAGTCTCAGGCATTTTTGTAAATTTGCAAATCTCCAAATCAATAGATCTCCAAATCAATAATTAAAAAAGATATGAAAGACTTAAAATTAGTTTTAATAGCGAGCCTAATGTTTTTTATTGCATCATGTGGAAATGATCAAAATGCAGAGAAGGACGCAAACGGAGAATTGCCACTTCGCGAACAATACATTTCTCAAATAAAAAATCTGGAGAAAGAAATGCACCAATCTACAGAAATTAATAATAACACTGCAAACCTTGCTATTAAAGCATATACCGATTTTGTGATTATTTTTCCAACTGATTCCCTGGCTCCCGATTATTTATTTAAAGCTGGTGAAATTGCAACTGCCACAAAAAAATATAAACAGGCTTTAATGCATTATCAAGCCATCACAACTAAATATCCTGATTATAAATATTTTAGAGAAAGCCTTTATTTACAAGGTTTTTTATTAGATAATTTTTTGAATGATGATGCAGGTGCCAAAATCATTTACGATGAAATTGTTGCTAAATATCCTTCCACAAATTATGCAAATGACGCTAAAGCAGCCATCAATAATTTAGGTAAAACGGATGAGCAATTAATTGAAGAGTTTAAGAAGAAAAACGAGAAAAAATAGGTTACGGATAAACTAATTTTTACGAATTTGCGAAACTGTGTAAAAAACAGCAAGCACAAATTTCGTAAATTGGTAAAAATTTGGTATTCGTAACCAGAGTTAACTAAATTCTTTCTCAAGCAATTCTCTCAATCGCTGAGGCGTTAGGGCATGTTTCAGATTACCTTCTTTCGAAACCGAAATTTCTCCCGTTTGTTCAGAAACCACAATTGCAATGGCATCCGTATTTTCAGTGATACCTACAGCAGCACGGTGGCGCATTCCTAGGTGCGCAGGGAAGTTAGAATCCTCTGTAACAGGCAATACGCATCGTGCACCGGTTATTATATTGTTGGATATTATTACCGCCCCATCATGTAATGGAGAATTTTTATAAAAAATACTTTCAATTATCCGTACCGAAACCTTTGCATGTATGGCATCACCGGTATTTGCATAAAACTTCAGATCATTATTTTTTGTGATAATAATAATTGCTCCTGTTTTGCTTTCGCTCATATTTTTACAAGCCTTAACAATGGCATTGATATCCAGAACAAGTTCCTTATTTACCTGCCACTTAAAATCAAAGATCCCTTTACTTAATTTCCCTTTTGTAAAAATATCGCTGGTACCAATAAATAGTAAAAAGCGCCTTAATTCCTGTTGAAAAACAATGAGTAAAGCAATAAATCCAACATCAATAAATTTAGCCAATATGCTTCCAAAAAGGTGCATATTAAGGGTTTTTACGACTAGCCACAATAAATAAAATAAAAGAATACCAATGAATATATTAATAGCAACTGTCCCTTTTATCAAATAATACAATTGATAAATAAGCAGGGCTACCAATAAAATATCCACCATATCAATCCAGCGAACAGTAATAAAGCCTTGAATGAATAGATTTAACATGGTTTATATTTATGGATTAGAATTATAAGATGTAATATTTAATATGTAATAAGCCCTATTACATATTACATCTTACATATTACATCTCTTTCCTTCTTTTTAACAGAAGCGATCATTGTAATAAAATCATCAAATAAATAACGGGAGTCGTAAGGGCCTGGGCAAGCTTCGGGATGGTGTTGAACAGAAAATACATTTCTGTCGGTATAACGTAAACCTTCAATGGTTTTATCATTTAAGTTTACATGGGTGATCTCCATATTTTTTATTTTAGCAACATCTTCTGCTTTCACACCAAAACCGTGATTTTGGGAAGTGATCTCACATTTCCCTGTTATCAGGTTTTTCACAGGATGGTTGATGCCACGGTGTCCTTTATGCATTTTAAAAGTGGATATTCCGGATGCTTCAGCAATTAACTGGTGTCCCAAACATATACCGAATGTAGGAATTTCGGAATTTATTATTTTTTTAATTGTTGCAACTTCCTCTTTCATTATACCAGGATCGCCAGGGCCGTTTGAGATCAAAAAACCATCCGGATTCCATTTCATCATTTCTTCAAATGATGTTTTCATTGGAAATATTTTCACATAACACCCGCGTTCCACAAGGCAACGTATAATATTTTTCTTAACACCATAATCGGTAAGTGCTACTTTATAATCAGCAGCCGGATCTCCCATAAAATAAGGTTCTTTAGTACTAACTTTTGAGGATAGTTCCAAACCTATCATGGAAGGTACTTTTGAAAGTTTTTCCTGCAAAACTGCAATATCCTGCGTTTCGGATGATATAATACAATTCATAGCACCTTTATCACGGATATAACGAACGATTGCACGTGTATCTACATCTGAAATAGCAACTATGTTATCATGCAAAAAATAATCCTTTAAAGAGCCGTTAGAGCGTTTTCTCGAATGGAAATCATTAAATTGTTTGCACACTAAACCTGCAATCTTTATAGAATCAGATTCTACTTCATCATTATTAACGCCATAGTTACCAATGTGTACATTGGTTGCCACTATTATCTGTCCAAAATACGAAGGATCAGTAAATATTTCCTGATAACCGGTCATACCGGTATTAAAGCAAATTTCACCTGTAGCAGTACCAATTTTTCCGGCCGCTTTTCCGTAAAATACTTTTCCATCTTCAAGTAGTAGGATGGCTGGGGCTTTAGCTGTGTATTTCATGTTAAAATATTTTATTCTTCTTCATCTTCTCAGGGAGAAGGGTGGGAGTGAGGTGCATAAAAAAAGGATAAAGCAAAATTACTTTATCCTTTTTAAATATAAAAACTTAATTCAAAAAATTATTCACCTTTTGGTTCATCGGTTGCTTCTTTTTCAGAAGTAGCTTTAGGTGCTTTTGCTGTTCCTTCAGTTGTTTTTTTCTTAGTACTACGTCTTGCAGCTTTTGCTTTTACAGGAGCTTTAGCAACTAACATATTTTCGTTGTAATCAACTAATTCAATAAAGCACATATCAGCTCTATCACCTAAGCGATTACCAGTTTTTAAAATTCTGGTGTATCCACCCGGACGATCAGCAATTTTAGCCGCAACATCTTTGAACAACATATCCACAGCTTCTTTACTTTTTAAATAAGCAAATACAGTACGTCTTGAATGTGTAGAATCATCTTTTGATTTAGTTAAAAGTGGTTCAACATATAGTCTTAACGCTTTTGCTTTAGCTACAGTAGTAGAAATGCGTTTGTGAAGGATAAGTGAGCTAGCCATATTCGCCAACATCGATTTACGATGTGCTGTCTTTCTTCCTAAATTATTTAATTTATCTCCGTGTCTCATTTTATTTGGTGATTTGGTGATTTAGAGATTTAGAGTTTTGAATTTTTGAATTTTTTTAATTCTCCAACTCTCTCATTCTCCATTTCTTTAATTATTTAATTACTCTTTATCTAATTTATATTTTGCTAAGTTCATTCCAAAGGTTAAACCTTTGTTTGCTACAAGATCTTCTAACTCTGTTAATGATTTTTTACCGAAGTTACGGAATTTTAATAAATCATGTTTAGCGAAAGAAACTAAATCAGCAAGAGTATCTACATCAGCAGCTTTTAAGCAATTTAATGCACGCACTGAAAGATCCATATCAACTAATTTAGTTTTTAATAACTGACGCATGTGTAATGATGTTTCATCAAATTCTTCAGTCGCCATTTTTTCTTCAGTATCCAATGTGATACGCTCGTCAGAGAATAACATAAAGTGGTGAATAAGAATTTTAGCTGCTTCTTTCAATGCTTCTTTCGGGTGAATAGAACCATCAGTAACAATGTTCATTATTAGTTTCTCGTAATCTGTTTTTTGTTCAACACGGAAGTTCTCAATGCTGTACTGAACATTTTTGATAGGAGTGTAAATAGAGTCGATAGGAATTAAACCCAAGCTTGCGTTAACCGGCTTGTTCTCTTCTGCAGGAACATAACCACGGCCTTTGTCAATTGTTAATTCTATTCTTAATTTTACATTTGGTTCCATGTTACAGATAACAAGATCTGAATTCAAAACCTGGAATCCTGAAGTAAATTTACCGATATCACCAGCAGTTAGCTGAGTTTTACCAGTAACTGTAACAGTTACTTTTTCAAAATCTGTAGTTTCAATTTGCTTTTTAAAACGAACCTGCTTTAAGTTAAGGATTATTTCAGTTACATCTTCAGTAACACCTTTAAGTGTAGAAAATTCATGATCAACACCTTCAATTTTCATTGTAGTGATTGCGTGACCTTCAAGTGATGACAATAAAATTCTTCTTAAAGCATTACCTACGGTAATACCATAGCCAGGCTCTAAGGGACGGAATTCAAATTGTCCTTCAGTTTCACTGGAGTTAATCATAATAACCTTATCAGGTTTTTGAAAAGCTAAAATTGCCATGTGTGTGTATAGTTATTAGTTTATAGTTAATTTTATTTGTCATTCGTTATTGGTCATTTGTCATTAGGGACTATTGACCAATGACTAATGGCAATTTTTTATTTAGAGTACAACTCGACAATTAGTTGTTCTTTAATATTTTCTGGTATTTGAACTCTTTCAGGAATTGAAATAAATTTACCTACCATACTTGTTTTATCAAAATCCATCCAAGGAAACTGATTGTTTGAAGATAATACATTTTTGCTGATCACTTCTAATGTTTTTGAACGCTCACGTACTCCAACAGCATCACCTGGTTTTAATACATAAGATGCAATGTTTACAACATTACCATTAACTGTGATATGACCATGTCCAACTAATTGACGTGCACCACTGCGAGTAGGAGCAATGCCCATACGATAAACAACATTATCCAAACGGGACTCGATCAACTGAAGTAATACTTCACCAGTAACACCATGTGCAGTTTGAGCCATTCCGTAAATTTTTGCAAATTGACGCTCTAATATACCATACGTATATTTTGCTTTTTGTTTTTCACGTAACTGTACAGAGTATTCCGATTGCTTAGAACGTTTTTTAGATAAACCATGCATTCCCGGAGGATAATTCTTTTTTTCTAATGCCTTATCTGGACCAAATATTGGTTCTTTAAACTTTCTTGCAATTTTTGACTTGGGGCCGATGTATCTTGCCATTTTATTTTGTTATTGATTGTTAGTTGTTGGTTGTTAGTTGCCAAATAAATTTTTGACTCCGAACTTTCAAACTTTGAACTTTCTAACGTTGAACTTTCAAACTTTGAATATAATATTATACTCTTCTGCGTTTTGGAGGACGGCAACCATTATGTGGAATTGGTGTGATATCCATGATTTCGCTTACCTCAATACCTGCACCGGAAATAGTACGTATCGCTGATTCACGACCTGCACCAGGACCTTTAACAAATACTTTTACTTTTCTTAATCCGGCAGCGTGAGCTACTTTTGCACAATCCGAAGCTGCTAACTGAGCTGCATAAGGTGTGTTCTTTTTTGAACCACGGAATCCCATTTTACCAGCACTCGACCATGATATCACCTGTCCGGTAATGTTGGTTAAGGAAATAATAATGTTGTTAAATGTAGCGTTGATATGAGCTTCCCCAATTGCATCTACTTTTACAACTCTTTTTTTAGCAACTGCTTTAGCTGCAGTTGTTGATTGATTTTGTTTAGCCATTTTTTTTTGAGTTTAAAGCTTAAAGTTTAAAGTTGTTGGTATTAACTTTCCAACTTTGAACTTTCGAACTTTAAATTAATTTTATTTCGTTACTTTTTTCTTGTTTGCAACTGTTTTACGTTTACCTTTTCTGGTACGTGCATTGTTTTTAGTTGTTTGACCACGTACAGGTAAGCCTAAACGGTGACGAATACCTCTGTAAGCACCAATATCCATCAAACGTTTGATGTTTAATTGAACTTCAGAACGTAAAGAACCTTCTAATTTATACTTATCATTAAGGATAGTACGGATAGCAGTTAACTGGTCATCATTCCAGTCTTGAACTTTGGTATTCCAATCGATACCAGCTTCAGTTAATACTTTCTGAGCACTGCTACGACCTATTCCGTAAATGTAAGTTAAGCCAATTTCGCCTCTTTTGTTGTTTGGTAAATCAATACCTGCAATTCTTGCCATCTTTTTTTAATTTGATAATTTGATAATGTGCTAATTTGAAAATTAATTAGGGAGTTTATAATTAGCTAATTTTCAAATTAACTAATTCCCAAATTAATTTTATCCTTGTCTTTGTTTAAACTTAGGATTTTTTTTGTTGATTACATACAAAACGCCATTTCTACGAACTATTTTGCAGTCAACGCTTCTTTTTTTGATTGATGTTCTTACTTTCATTGTTATTTAGTTTAAAGTTTGAAAGTTGAAGGTTTAAAGTTTTGCCGCCATTGGCAACTTTTTAATTTTAAACTTTGAACTGTCTTTTATTTGTATCTATATGTTATTCTTCCTTTTGTTAAATCATAAGGCGACATTTCAATTTTTACTTTGTCACCAGTTAAAATTTTAATATAATGCATACGCATCTTTCCTGAAATATGCGCTGTAATCACGTGTCCGTTCTCAAGCTCAACGCGAAACATTGCATTCGACAATGCCTCTAAAATAATTCCGTCCTGCTCAATTGACGCTTGTTTAGCCATATATTTTTATTCCATTTAATAATTTAGCCGGTTTGGAAGTCCGCAAAGGTACAAATTCCTAACTAATTACTGTAAATTATTTTTATTTAGTGCTTTTTCTATATAATCGAAGCTCGATAGTATATCAGCTTTATCTTTTCCAATAGCAATTGTATGCTCAAAATGTGCTGAAGCTAAGTTATCAGCAGTACGTATTGTCCAACCATCTTTTTCCTGGATAATTGCTTTTTTACCCAAATTGATCATTGGTTCAATTGCAATAACTAAACCTTCCTGAAGCTTAAGTCCTGTTCCTTTTTTACCATAATTAGGTACTTCAGGTGCTTCGTGAAGGTTTTGGCCTATACCATGTCCAACCAATTCGCGTACTACAGAATAACCATTCTTTTCAGCATGAGATTGAACAGCATCTCCGATATCTCCCAAACGATTACCAACTATTGCAACTTCAATTGCTTTGTAAAGGCTTTCTTTGGTGATCTTCAAAAGATTCAGGACTTCCGGTTTTACTTCACCGATCGTAAAGGTATATGCTGAGTCGCCAAAGTATTTATTTTTAATTACTCCACAGTCTACTGAAACAATATCACCATCTTTTAAAATATAGTTACTTGGTATTCCATGCACTACGTGCGAATTTAATGAAATACACAATGTATTCGGAAAACCGCTGTATCCTTTAAAAGCAGGTATTGCATTGTTATCTTTAATAAACTCTTCTGCAATTTTATCTAAAGATAAACTTGTAATTCCGGGTCTAATAATTTTAGCAACCTCCGCTAATGTTTTTCCAACAAGTAAAGAACTTTCTCGTATTAACTCTATTTCCTCTTTAGTCTTATAAAAAACGCCTTTTGACACTCTTTGATTTGTTGATTTGGTGATTTAGAGAATTTTGTAATTTTAAAATCCTTAATTCTTCTAATTACTTTACATTTTTACTTCTTTATTTCTCAACTTCTCTATCTCTCTAATTTAATAGTTACGCAGTTGTCATACTCATAGAAGAACGACCTTTTATTTTTCCGGTTTTCATTAATCCATCATAATGACGCATTAATAAATGACTTTCAATCTGTTGCAATGTATCCAATACTACCCCAACCAAAATCAATAATGATGTTCCACCGTAGAATTGTGCAAATTCCTGGTTAATGTTTATTTTAACTGCGAATGCAGGTAAAATAGCTATTAGAGCAAGAAAAATAGATCCCGGTAAAGTAATTCTTGACATTACAAGATCAATAAACTCAGCAGTTTTTTTACCTGGCTTTATTCCCGGTACAAAGCCACCATTACGTTTCATATCTTCCGCCATTTGGTTTGGATTAACAGTAATAGCAGTATAGAAATAAGTAAATACAATGATCAAAAGTGCAAATACAAGGTTATACCAAAATCCGTAATGGTTAGAAAATGTTCCAACAAATCCGGTTAATGCTTCAGACTGAGAAAAACCAACAATAGTTAAAGGGATGAACATGATTGCCTGAGCAAAAATGATCGGCATAACACCTGCAGCATTCACTTTTAATGGAATGTACTGACGAACACCACCGTATTGTTTATTCCCCACGATCTTTTTAGCGAACTGAACCGGTATTTTACGGGTTCCCTGTACTAACATAATTGTTCCCATTATTACTAATAATAATAATACAAGTTCTATTAATAACATTATCAAACCACCACCTTCACCACCTAAACGTGAACCAAATTCAGAAACAAATGCAAATGGTAAACGAGCTATAATACCAATCATGATGATGATAGAAATACCATTACCAATACCTTTATCAGTTATTTTTTCACCTAACCACATTACAAACATTGTTCCTGTGATCAAAATCAACACCGATTGAATGTACCAAAATGTGCTTGGATCAGTAACAACACCTGCTTTATTTGTAATTTGAGAAGCAATATAGCCAGGTGCCTGTAACATTGTAATTACAACAGTCAAAAACCTTGTGATCTGATTTATTTTTTTACGTCCGCTTTCACCTGACATTTGTAACTTACGGAAATAAGGTAATGCCATACCCAATAACTGAATTACAATTGATGCAGAAATGTAAGGCATAATACCTAAACCAAAAACCGAAGCACGTGAAAACGCACCTCCTGCAAAAATGTTAATTAAACCAACAATTCCCTCATTAGCACCTTTACTTGCTTCAGCAAGTACTTCAGAGTTAACTCCGGGAAGTACAATATATGAACCCAAGCGGTAAATTAAAATAAATCCAAGTGTGTTAAGAATACGCACTCTCAGATCGTCAATTTTCCAGATGTTTTTTAATGTATTTATTAAGTTCTTCATAAAATTTTAAATCCCAAATTCTAAATTCTAACTAATAACTCCCAACTCTTCAGTCAGAACTATATTTCTACTGCTGTTCCGCCTTGAGCTTCAATAGCTGATTTTGCAGTTGCAGAAAAAGCATGTACTTTTATTTCAACTTTTGATTTTAACTCACCACGACCTAATACTTTTATCTTGTCGTTTTTGTGCGCTAATCCTTTTGAAATTAAGAAAGCGATATCAATAGTACTTAATTTGTTTTCTTCAACCAATGATTGAATAATATCTAAATTAATTCCACGATATTCAACACGATTAATGTTTTTAAATCCGAATTTAGGAACACGTCTTTGTAATGGCATCTGTCCACCTTCAAAACCTCTTTTTGCTGAGTATCCTGAACGGGATTGAGCACCTTTATGTCCTTTTGTTGATGTTCCACCTTTACCTGATCCCTGACCTCTACCTATACGTTTTTTGGCGTTTTTTACCGAACCTTCTGCTGGAGTTAATTGACTTAAATTCATCTTTTTATATTTTTTAATTATTGATTTGTTGATTTAGTGATCTGGTGATTTAAATTTTTTAATTCTCCATTTCTCCATTTCTCAAATTCTCTATTTTATAACTGTAATCAAATGTGCAACTTTTGCAATCATTCCATTAATTTGAGCATTAACTTCTTTTTCAATAGTTTGGTTCATTTTTGTAAAACCAAGAGCACGCAATGTACGTTTTTGACGTTCAGGACGGTTAATACCACTTTTTATTTGTTTAATTTTAATTGTTGCCATTTTGTTTTTTAGTTTAAAGTTTTAAAGTGTAAAGTTTAAGGTTGGTTTTACTTTCCAACTTTGAACTTTCTAACTTCTAACTTATTTTATCCGTTAAATACTTTATCCATTGAAATACCACGATGTTGAGCAACTGTTGCTGCATCACGCATTTTCATCAACGCATCCATAGTAGCTTTCACTACGTTGTGAGGGTTTGATGAACCTTTTGATTTTGCCAATACATCCGTAACACCAACACTTTCCAATACTGCACGCATTGCACCACCAGCTATAACACCTGTACCATGAGCAGCAGGCTTTAAGAATACTAATGCACCACCAAATTTACCATATTGTTCGTGAGCAACACTTCCTTTAACAAGTGCAACTTTAATCAAATTCTTTTTAGCATCATCAATTCCTTTAGTGATAGCATCAGTAACTTCTTTAGCTTTACCTAAACCGTAACCTACAATACCTTTTTCGTTTCCAACTACAACAATAGCTGAAAATGTAAAGTTTCTACCTCCTTTAGTAACCTTAGTTACACGTTGGATGCTAACAAGCTTATCTTTAAGTTCGATGTCGCTTGATTTTACTCTTTTAATGTTTTCGTTTGACATTCTATTTATTTTTAGATTTAGGATTTAGGATTCAGGATTTTATCCTATCATCTTCAATCTTTAATTTTTTAATTTAATTATTAAAACTTTAATCCTGCTTCACGAGCACCTTCTGCCAATGATTTAACACGGCCGTGATATAAGTAACCGTTTCTATCAAAACGAACAGTTGAAATACCTGCTTTTGTAGCTTTTTCAGCAATTGCTTTACCAACTAATTTAGCCTGATCAATTTTGTTTCCTTTTGCTTCAGCAATTCCTTTATCTGTTGAAGAAGCTGCAACAAGTGTTTTACCTGTAACATCATCGATCAACTGAACATAAATTCCTTTATTGCTTCTGAAAACAGATAATCTTGGATTACCAGCTTCTCCGTGAACTACTTTACGGATGCGTTGTTTAATTCTGTTTCTTCTGAATTCTTTTGTAATTGCCATTTTATTTATCTTATTGCTATCGGTTTATGCCGATAATTATGAATTCTTTATATTATTTACCTGCTGATTTACCAGCTTTCTTTCTTAAAATTTCACCGGCAAACTTAATACCTTTTCCTTTATATGGTTCAGGTTTACGTAATGAACGTATTTTTGCAGCAACAGCACCTATCAATTGTTTATCGGCACATTCCAAAATAATTGTTGGATTTTTACCTTTTTCTGTAGTTGTAGTTACTTTAATTTCAGTTGGCAATTCAAAAGAAATATTGTGAGAAAAACCTAAGGTTAATTCTAACAACTGACCTTTGTTTGCTGCACGGAAACCAACACCCACAAGTTCTTGTTCGGTTTTGTATCCTTCGCTAACACCCTTAACCATTGAAGCTATCAATGCGCGGTATAAACCATGCATTGCCTTGTGGCGTTTTTGTTCAGTAGCACGTTCAACTGTAATTACTCCACCTTCATTTTTGATGGTAATAGCAGCATCTAGTTTTTGAGTTAAGGTACCTTTAGCACCTTTAACTGTTACTACATTTTTATCTGAAACATTTACATCTACTCCTTTTGGAAGTGCGATTGGTAATTTACCTATTCTTGACATTTTATTTTTAGATTAAAGTTTAAAAGTTTAAAGTTTTAAAGTTCCAGTTGTTTTTACTTCCAACTTTGAACTTTTTAACTTTGAACTCTAATATACATAGCATAATACTTCACCACCCACTTTTTGAGTTTTCGCTTCTTTATCGGTCATTACACCTTTAGAAGTAGAAATGATGGCAACACCCAAACCATTTAAAACGCGGGGTAATTTTGTTGACCCTGCATATTGTCTTAAACCTGGAGTACTAATTCTCGTTAAATTTTTAATAGCTGATTGTTTACTTACCGGATGGTATTTCAAAGCAATTTTAATAACGCCCTGAACGGTTGAAGTTTCAAATTTGTAGCTTAAAATGTAGCCTTTTTCGAAAAGGATTTTTGTGATCTCTTTTTTTAGATTAGAAGAAGGGATTTCTACAATTCTGTGGTTTGCTTTAATAGCATTTCTTACTCTTGTAAGGTAATCTGCAATGGTATCTGTCATTTTTTTTGGTTTTATATCTTATCCCGCACGCAGGATAATTATATATTAATACTCTTTTTATTTCAATCCGGTAAAACTACCAGCTTGATTTTGTGATCCCCGGGATCAAACCATCCAAAGCCATTTCGCGAAATGAATTTCTGGAAAGTCCAAACTGGCGCATATAGCCTCTTGGACGGCCGGTTAATTTACAACGGTTACGTTGACGACCCGGAGAAGATGCTCTAGGAAGTTTTTGTAATCCAACTGAATCACCTGCTGCTTTTAAAGCAGCTCTTCTGTCAGCGTATAGGTCAGCAAGTCTTTTACGTTTAACCTCTCTTGCCTTCATTGATTCTTTTGCCATTCTTTTTCTTTATTTAGGATTTGTGATTTAAGATTCAGGATTTTTAATTTCTGAATCCTAACTCCTCAATTTATTTTTTCTGATTCTTAAATGGTAATCCAAATTCGCTTAACAAAGCTAATGCTTCATCATCGCTACCTGCAGTAGTTACGAATGTAATGTCCATACCCATTATTTTATTTACTTTGTCAATATCAATTTCAGGGAAAATGATCTGCTCAGTAACACCTAATGTATAGTTGCCACTTCCGTCAAATCCTTTTTCATTAATTCCTCTAAAATCACGAATCCGGGGCAAAGCTACGGAAATTAATCGATCTAAAAACTCATACATCATATCTCCGCGTAAAGTAACTCTAACTCCGATAGGAACTCCTTTACGAAGCTTGAAGTTAGAAATATCTTTTTTAGAGATAGTTGCAACCGCCTTTTGCCCACTGATAGTGGTCATTTCCTTGATTGCACCTTCTATTAATTTCTTATCAGAAACAGCCTCACCAACTCCTTGGTTAAGGCATATTTTTGTTATTTTTGGTACCTGCATTGAACTGCTATAACCAAATTTTTTCTGTAAAGCAGGTACTACATCTGCTTTATACTTGTCTTTTAAGCGTGGTGTATAAGCCATTATTTAATTACCTCCCCTGATTTTTTTGAGTAACGTACTAGTTTGTTGCTTTTGTCATCTAATTTACGACCTACACGGGTTGCTTTACCTGTGCCTGGTTCGATTACCATTAGATTAGAAATATGGACTGAAGCCTCTTGCTTTACAATTCCACCTTGTGGGCTTTTAGTGTTTGGTTTAGTATGTTTCGATACTAAATTAACGCCTTCCACAATTGCACGGCTTTTTACTCTATCAATAGATAGAACTTTGCCTTCCTGATTCTTTGAATCACCGGCAATAACTTTAACGGAATCGCCTTTTTTGATGTGTAACTTTACTTGCATTGTTATTTATTGATTATTCACTTACAGAACTTCTGGAGCGAGTGAAATTATTTTCATAAATTGTTTATCTCTTAATTCACGGGCAACTGGTCCGAAAATACGAGTTCCTCTTAGTTCGTCAGAAGCATTTAACAGAACTACCGCATTGTCATCAAAACGAATGTATGAACCATCAGCACGTCTTACTTCTTTTCTGGTTCTTACTACTACTGCTTTTGAAACAGCACCCTTTTTGATATTACCGGATGCCAATGCATGTTTAACTGTTACTACTACTTTATCACCAATAGAAGCATATCTTTTCTTTGTTCCGCCAAGTACACGTATAACAAGTACTTCTTTTGCACCGCTGTTATCCGCAACTAATAATCTTGATTCTTGTTGTACCATTTTACTATTTATTGATTTAGGATTCGGGATTCAGGATTTTGTATCCTAAATTCAAATCATTAATTATATTTTGGATTTTATATTAGTTTTAATCCTAATTCGGAAATCCTTAATCCTTAATATTATTTCACTTTCTCAAGAACTTCAACAAGTCTCCAGCATTTATTTTTGCTGATAGGGCGAGTTTCCATAATTTTCACAGTATCACCGATATTGCAAGCGTTAGCTTCATCGTGGGCAACAAATTTAGTAGTTTTTTTTAGGAACTTACCATATTTCGGATGTTTTACTTTACGTTCAACTGAAACAACAATTGACTTATCCATTTTATTGCTGGTAACTAAACCAATTTTTTCTTTTCTTAAATTTCTATCTTCCATTGTTGAAATTATTTTTTTGCTTCTGCTAATTCTCTACTGCGAAGTTCGGTTTGTAATCTTGCTACTGTTTTTCTGCTGAAAGTAATTTTCAGTGGGTTTTCAATAGGGGACACTGCATGATTAAGCTTTAATTTAGCCAATGTGCCTTTTTCTTCTTTTACTCTCTCGCGAAGATCGCTTGTAGAAAGTTGTTTGATGTCTGCTTGGTTCATATTATTTATTATAATAATTCTCTCAATTAATTTTTGTTAAGCACTTGCAACTTCAGCAGCGTAATCTCTTCTTACAACAAACTGCGTTGTTAATGGTAATTTTTGAGCTGCTAATCTTAATGCTTCTTTAGCTACTTCTACCGGTACACCGTCTGCTTCAAAAATAACACGTCCTGGTTTTACCACGGCAACCCAATATTCAGGGGCACCTTTACCTTTACCCATACGAACTTCGGCTGGTTTAGAAGTAATTGGTTTATCAGGGAAAATACGGATCCAGATCTGACCTTCACGTTTCATGAAACGTGTTACTGCAACTCTGGCCGCTTCTATCTGGCGTGCTGTAACCCAGCAACCTTCTGTTGCCTTTAGCCCAAATGAACCGAATGAAAGTTGGTCGCCACGCTTAGCGTTGCCTTTCATTTTCATTTTGTGCATTTTTCTGTATTTGGTTCTTTTAGGCTGTAACATCTTTTTTTGATTTCGAATTTAGAATTATTGTTTTCAGATTGGTGAAACTCAATAATTCACAATTATTAATTATTTTTTTATTTTCTAAATCTGTTTTGCAATTAGCTTAAAAAAGAAGCTAAACATTAGCAATCCATATATTATTTTCTTGGTTCTCTTCTTTTATCGTTTCTATCGTTTCCACCTTTTGATGGTCCGCCTGGTCCACGTTTTTCAAATTTTGGATTTCCGCCTGTTGATGGTCCACCTTTTTTAGCATCTTTTGCTCCTACAGCAGAAGCGCCTACATTTGGTGAAAGATCACGTTTACCATAAATCTCACCTTTGCATATCCAAACTTTTACACCAATACGGCCATAAGTAGTATGTGCTTCACCAAGTGCATAATCAATATCAGCACGTAATGTATGTAATGGAGTACGACCTTCTTTATATCCTTCAACACGAGCCATCTCTGCACCAGCCAAACGACCAGAACATTTAACTTTGATACCTTCTGCACCCATGCGCATTGTTGAAGCTACCGCCATTTTAACTGCTCTACGAAAAGAGATACGTCCTTCAATCTGACGAGCAATACTATCAGCAACTAAACGAGCATCTAATTCAGGACGTTTAATTTCAAAAATATTGATCTGAATATCTTTTTTAGTAATCTTTTTTAACTCTTCCTTGATCTTATCAACTTCCTGACCACCTTTGCCAATAATAATTCCGGGACGAGATGTGTTAATAGTAACAGTAATGATTTTTACTGTTCTTTCAATCACAATTTTTGAAATGCTGGCTTTCGCAAGACGAGCTTTCAAGTAAGTTCTGATTTTATGATCTTCTACTAATTTGTCAGAAAAATTTTTCCCACCGTACCAGTTTGAATCCCATCCTTTAATGATGCCTAAACGTAAGCCTATTGGATTTGCTTTTTGTCCCATTGAAAATATTATTATTTAGATGTTTCTTCTTGTTTTTTACTGTCAACAACAATTTTTTTGCTGTCTACTATTAATGTAACGTGGTTAGAACGTTTTCTGATCCTGTTAGCACGACCTTGTGGAGCGGTTCTTAAACGCTTCATTTGAAGTGCACTGTCCACAAAAACTTCTTTCACAACCAAATTACTATCTTCAGGTTTTTGACCTGTTTTCGCTTCGAAATTGGAAATTGCTGATGTCAACAATTTCTCTAATCTTACAGAAGCTTCTTTGGGATTGAATTTCAAAATGTTCAAAGCCATATATACTTCTTTACCTCTGATAAGATCAGCTAGTAATCTCATTTTACGGGGAGATGTAGGGCAATTTTTCAAAACAGCAAAATATATGCTTTTGTTTGCCTCTTTCCGTGCGTCCGCTGCGTTCTTTTTTCTAACACCCATTGTTATTTCTTGTATTTCGGATTTTGGTTTTCGAATTTATTTCTAAATCGTTTCCTAAATCTATTATTTTTATTTCTGCTTAATCAGTTCTATATTTTATTTAGAAGCTTTATCTCTGTTACCGGAGTGACCTCTGAAAGTTCTGGTTGGTGCAAATTCACCGAATTTGTGTCCTACCATATTTTCTGTTACATATACAGGAATAAATTTATTACCATTATGTACTGCTACTGTTAAACCTACGAATTCCGGAGAGATCATTGATCTGCGAGACCAGGTTTTGATTACTGTTTTTTTACCTGATGCTTGTAGGTCGAGTAATCTTTTCTCTAACTTCCAATCGATAAAAGGACCTTTTTTTAATGAACGTGCCATTTCTGTTGTTTTTTAGTTGTGAACCATTCCACAAATGGAAGGGCCATTAAACTAGGTTAAATTATTTCTTTCTTCCTTCTATAATGTATTTATTCGAAGCTTTTTTAGGGTAACGGGTTTTGAAACCTTTAGATGGTAAACCTTTGCGTGAACGAGGGTGACCTCCGGATGCTCTACCTTCACCACCACCCATTGGGTGATCGACAGGGTTCATAGCTACCGGACGAGTTCTCGGTCTGCGACCTTGCCAACGGCTACGGCCAGCTTTACCACTGATCTCTAAATTATGATCAGCATTTGAAACAGCTCCAATTGTAGCCATACAAGTAATAAGTATCATACGAGTTTCGCCAGAAGGCATTTTAACTATCGCATATTTACCATCTCTTGCGCTTAACTGTGCTGCCGATCCTGCACTGCGTGCCATAATAGCACCTTGTCCTGGACGTAATTCAATATTATGGATTGTTGTACCTAATGGAATATCAGATAGATACATTGCGTTACCTATAGAAGGGGTTGCATCTTTACCAGATACAATTTTTTGTCCAACAAGTAGTCCGGTTGGAGCAACAATATAACGTTTTTCGCCATCAGCATAAACAACTAAAGCGATACGTGCAGTACGATTTGGATCGTACTCAATAGTTTTTACAGTTCCCGGTACACCAATTTTATCTCTTTTGAAATCGATAATACGGTATTGTTGTTTGTGACCACCACCGATATAACGCATTGTCATTTTACCTGTGTTATCGCGTCCTCCCGATTTTTTTATCGGAACCAATAAACTCTTTTCAGGTTTACCTGCAGTAATATCAGCGTTGTCACTAACTAATTTAAAACGTTGCCCCGGTGTTAAGGGTCTTAATTTCTTTAAAGCCATCTCAGTTTATTTTATTATCACCCCGACTGCTCGGGGTATAGTTACTTTTTATTAAATGCTTGCGTAAAAATCAATTGTTTCTCCTTTTTTAAGGGTAACAATAGCTCTTTTATGTTGATTGGTTCTACCAATTGCAATTCCTTTTGTTGTATTACGGGTTTTTACTTTACCAACGTAATTTTGTGTATTAACTGAATCAACAGTAACACTATAAAGTTTCTCAACAGCTCCTTTAATCTGAACTTTGTTAGCTGTTTTATTTACAACAAATCCATAGCGATTAAATTTATCGCCTTGGGCTGTCATTTTTTCGGTTATAACCGGTTTAATTATTATGCTCATCTTTTTTATTTGTTGATCTAGTGAATTGGAGATTTGTGATTTTCTTGGATTTTTTTATTAAATCTTTAGATCATTAAATCTTCAATTTTCTAACTCTTTTTTAATTAATTGCCTAATAAACTCTCAATTTCCTTTACTGAACTTTCTACAAGCAAAAGATTATTTGCATTCAAAATATCGTAAGTGTTTAAATCCGAAGCAGTTACAACTTTTGCGTTGCCAATATTTCGGGAGGACAAATATATGTTTTTATTTGATTCCCCCAACACTAATAAGGTTTTTTTATCTGAAAGCTTTAAATTATTTATCAAATCAGCATATTTCTGTGTTTTAGGAGAGTCAAAAATGAAATCTTCTAAAATTGTAATATTGCTTTCTTTTGCTTTATAAGTTAAAGCTGATATACGAGCTAAACGTTTTAGTTTTTTATTCAACTTAAAAGAGTAATCTCTAGGACGAGGGCCGAATGCTCTACCTCCACCAACTCTGGTTGGAGATTTATCGTTACCAACACGTGCACCACCGGTACCTTTTTGTTTCTTTAATTTTTTAGATGAACCTCTAACTTCAGCTCTTTCTTTTGATTTGTGTGTTCCCTGACGTTTATTAGCTAAATGTTGTTTAACATCTAAATAAATGGCATGGTCATTTGGGTCGATAGCAAAGATTGCATCGTTTAGGCTAACTTTCTTTGAAGTTGCTTTACCGCTTATATTTAATACTGATACTTCCATTGTTAATTGTTGTTTTGTAGAATTGTTGAATTATTGATTTTTCAATTTTAGGTTTTGGCCTGAAATTTTAAAATTCAAAAATTATTTTTCAATTGTAACGTATGAACCTTTTGCACCTGCGATAGAACCTTTAATAATAATAAGGTTTTTCTCAGCAATTACTTTAATTACTTCTAAATTTTGAATAGTAACACGGTCACCACCCATTCTTCCACCCATTCTCATTCCTTTGAATACGCGGGAAGGCCAAGATGATGCACCTAAAGATCCAGGAGCGCGCAAACGATCATGCTGACCGTGAGTAGTACCACCTACACCACCAAAACCATGACGTTTTACAACACCTTGAAAACCTTTACCTTTAGAAGTTCCAACGATATCAACGAAATCGCCTTCGGCAAATAAGTCAACAGTTACTGCTTCACCAAGATTTTTTTCGGTTGCAAAGTCTTTGAATTCAACAATTTTACGTTTAGGAGTAGTACCAGCTTTAGCAAAGTGACCTTTCATTGCAGAAGAAGTGTTTTTTTCTTTCTTCTCATCATAAGCCAATTGTACTGAAGCGTATCCGTCTTTCTCCAAGGTTTTTACTTGCGTAACCACGCAAGGACCGGCCTCAATAACTGTGCATGGCATATATTTACCATTGGCACTGAAGACACTAGTCATTCCAACTTTTTTACCTATTATTCCAGACATTTTAATATATTTTTGATTTATTGATATTTTGTTTGTTAAATTTTTGATTAGAAAATCTCTAATTCTACAAACACTTTATTTCTATTAATTATTTAATTAACACCAGTCAACTTCTTGATTACTAGGAAGCTTTGATCTCAACTTCAACACCACTTGGTAACTCAAGTTTCATTAACGCATCTACTGTTTTTGAAGTAGAGTTGTAGATGTCTAACAATCTTTTGTAAGAACACAATTGAAATTGCTCACGTGCTTTTTTGTTAACGTGTGGCGAACGTAAAACGGTATATATCTTTTTGTGAGTTGGCAATGGAATTGGTCCACTAACAACGGCACCCGTTAATTTTACAGTTTTAACAATTTTCTCTGCTGACTTGTCAACTAAGTTGAAGTCGTAAGATTTTAATTTGATTCTGATTTTCTGGCTCATAGTTTATTAAATAAAGAACGTTAAAATATTATACTTTTTCTGCTTTTCCTTTAGCTTTTGCAATTACTTCATCTGCTGTATTACGCGGAGCTTCTGCATAATGAGAAAATTCCATTGTTGAAGTAGCACGTCCGGATGTAATTGTACGTAGGGTTGTTACATAACCAAACATTTCCGACAAAGGCACTTTTGCTTTGATAACCTGAGAACCAGCTCTGGTATCCATACCTTCAATCATTCCTCTGCGTTTGTTCAAGTCACCTACTACATCACCCATGTTGTGCTCCGGAGTAAGAACTTCTACTTTCATAATTGGCTCTAATAATACAGGTTTTGCTTTTGGCATAGCCTCACGGAAAGCGGAACGTGCACAAATTTCAAAGGATAAAGCATCCGAATCCACATTGTGGTAAGAACCATCCAATAAACGAACTTTCAACGTATCAACTGGGTAACCAGCTAATACACCGTTTACCATTGCTGATCTAAAGCCTTTTTCAACGGCTGGGATAAATTCACGAGGAATGTTACCACCAGAAATTTCATTTATAAATTGTAATCCACCTGCTTTGGTGGTTGTATCAAAATCAGCATCTACTGGAGAGATAACAACTTGTATATCAGCAAATTTACCACGTCCACCCGATTGTTTTTTGTAAACTTCACGGTGAGAAACAGTACCATTAATAGTTTCCTTGTATGAAACCTGAGGAGGACCTTGGTTCACCTCTACTTTAAATTCTCTTCTTAAACGATCAACAATGATCTCCAAGTGAAGCTCACCCATACCACTTATAATGGTTTGTCCACTATCACTATCCGTTTTAACACGGAAGGTTGGATCTTCTTCAGCTAATTTAGATAAACCATTACCTAATCTATCTAAGTCAGCTTGAGTTTTTGGCTCAATAGCAACACCGATAACAGGCTCAGGGAAATTCATCGACTCAAGAATGATCGGAAATTTCTCGTCACAAAGTGTATCTCCTGTTTTGATATCTTTAAATCCTACTGCTGCACCTATGTCTCCTGCTTCAATAGCATCAATTGCATTTTGTTTATTAGCATGCATTTGGAAGATACGTGAAATACGTTCTTTATTGCCGCTACGAGTATTAAACACATAAGAGCCAGCATCTAAACGGCCAGCATAAACACGGAAGAAACACAAACGACCAACGAAAGGATCGGTTGCAATTTTAAATGCTAATGCAGTAAAAGGTTCTTTAACATCTGGTTTACGGGAAATTTCTTCGCCCGTATCAGGGTGGGTTCCTTTTGTATTTTCTTTATCCATTGGGCTTGGCATTAATTCCATTACCAAGTCTAACATTGTTTGAACACCTTTATTCTTAAAAGCTGATCCACAAACCATTGGAACAATTTTATTAGCGATACATGCTTTACGAAGAGCTGTTAATATTTCTAATTCAGTGATTGAATTAGGGTCTTCGAAAAATTTCTCCATGATAGCGTCATCAAATTCGGAGATTGCTTCCAATAATTTTTCTCTCCACACTTTTGCTTCTTCAAGCATATCGGCAGGAATAGGAATTACTTTATAAGTCATCCCCTGATCATGCTCATTCTGGCGTCTCTGCCCATCCTGGGGCCACTACTC
>JAZKBX010000032.1:0-13136 GCA_040388455.1 Bacteroidota bacterium | reverse complement strand
TTGATCAAATCAACAACTCCAACAAATGTTTCTTCAGCACCAATTGGTAATTGTAAAGGAATTGGATTTCCACCCAATACTTCTTTCACCTGAGCTACAACCTTTAAAAAATCTGCACCAGAACGGTCCATTTTATTTACAAAACCGATACGGGTTACGTTATAGTTATTCGCTAAGCGCCAGTTAGTTTCTGATTGAGGCTCAACACCATCAACAGCAGAAAATAAAAACACTAAACCATCAAGGATACGTAATGAGCGATTCACCTCAACTGTAAAGTCAACGTGGCCTGGTGTATCAATAATGTTTACTTTGTATTGTTCGTTCTTGTATTTCCAAAAACAAGTGGTAGCTGCAGAAGTGATTGTTATACCACGTTCTTGCTCTTGTACCATCCAGTCCATTGTAGCAGCACCATCATGTACTTCACCAATTTTGTGATTAACTCCGGTGTAATATAGAATACGCTCAGTACAGGTAGTTTTACCTGCATCAATGTGAGCTGCAATTCCAATATTTCTTGTATATCTTAAATCTGCCATTTTGTTTAGTTGATAGTTGTTAGTTTATAGTTGTTAGTGCTTGTTTTTTGTTGTTGGTTCTTTTCTATTAACCATCAACTGTCAACTAACAACTATTAACTTTATTTATTAGAATCTAAAGTGTGAAAATGCTTTGTTAGCTTCTGCCATTTTATGAACATCTTCTTTCTTTTTGAAAGCAGCACCTTCTTCTTTAGCAGCTGCGATAATTTCACCTGCTAATTTAGCACTCATAGATTTTTCATTTCTCTTGCGAGCATATAAAATCATCCATTTAATACCCATAGAAGTTTTTCTTTCCGGACGGATCTCAGAAGGAATTTGAAAAGTAGCTCCACCAACTCTACGGCTACGAACCTCAACTGCCGGTGTGATATTACTCAATGCTTTTTTAAACATTTCAAGTCCGTCTTGTTCTGTTCTTTTCTTTATGATCTCAATAGCATCATAAAAAACATCATAAGATGTACTTTTTTTACCATCGTACATTAGATTGTTTACAAAACGAGTAACGAGCATGTCGTTAAATTTCGGATCAGGTAACAGAATTCTCTTTTTTGCTTTACTTTTTCTCATTGCTTATTAAGTTTGGAGCCGGGAGTCTGGAGTTGGGAGTTTTTCTCCTTTCCACTCTCGCTTCTCAGTTCTCTTTTCTTATTTCTTTTTACCTGCAGCTGCTGGTGCAGCTCCTTTAGCTCCTGGCTTCGGTTTTTTAGTCCCGTATTTAGAGCGTCTTTGATTACGACCTGCAACACCTGAAGTATCCAATGCACCACGAACGATGTGGTAACGAACACCTGGTAAATCTTTTACTCTACCACCACGAATTAATACAATAGAGTGCTCTTGCAAGTTATGTCCCTCTCCCGGAATGTAAGCATTCACTTCTTTTTTGTTGGTTAACCTTACCCTTGCAACTTTTCTCATTGCAGAGTTTGGTTTTTTAGGAGTTGTTGTGTAAACACGAATACATACTCCACGTTTTTGAGGGCATGATTCTAGTGCTGCTGACTTGCTTTTGTTAGCCGCTTTTACTCTTCCTTTACGAACTAATTGCGATATAGTAGGCATTATTTTTTGTATTAAATTTTTATCAATTCTTTTGTGAATAAACACAACTCCCCTTTTTTAGGGAGGGCAAAGATATGAAATATTTGTTATAAACAATGGCAGTTTGAAAAAAAATCAATTATTTTCAAATTTCATTGTCCATAATAGCGAAAAAACGTTAAAAATCTTTTAATAATAGCAGTTTCGAGGTCTTTAAGAAGGGAATCAAAATTTATCAAAATCCGATAATTTTGCTTTTTTTGAGATTTTTTTTTAGCGGTGTCAGACAAATTGATACATTTTTTTATTTTTTTACACAAAGAGATTCGAAGATATTGGTTTAATTTATTTATAAAAGGGCGCAGCATAAAATTTGCAGTTCTCCTTAAGAAAAATGAAGTTAAAACATTGTTTTGTAGATTATCGGTATTGAAAAAAATAAACTTTTTTTAGAGAATAAAATTACATGCATTGTAATTTTATTGTATTCTCAATATACTTATCTTGGGGGAGAAATGAAAAAAAAGATGGTGGTTCAAAAAAACTCAGATGTTCTGAGATTCTAGGGGAATTAAAAGGAATAGAATTATTGCTTAATTCAATAATTCTATTCTATTCATTAAATCTTTTTGTTTAGCTCTGCTAATAGGAACAGTTTGTTTGCCAATATATAGATTGTTGCCTTCAATTGAAGAAATTTTGTCAACTCTTACAATATACGAATTATGAACACGAATATAGTCGTTTTTGGGAAGTTTATTTAAAACATCCTTCATGGTTGAATGAACAATATATTTTTGTTTTAGGGTATGAACAGCAATATAGTCGGCTAATGCTTCAATTAAAAAGATATCTTCCATATTGATTTTAACTAAAATGGAATTGAATTTCACAAAAAAAGTATCTTTGGCCCGCTCAATATCCTTTGCACCCGTTAGTTTTTTTGCTTTTGAAACAGCTCTAAGAAATCGGGAATGGGTGATAGGTTTTACAATAAAATCGCATACTTCAAAATCAAAAGCCTCCGCAGCAAATTCTTTGTTAGCGGTAATCATGATTACCTGAGGTTTCTCCCCTTCCAATGTTTTAAGGAACTCCATGCCCGACATTCCGGGCATCATCACGTCAAGAAATATTAAATCAATTTTTTCTTTTAACAAAATATTAGATGCTTCCAAAGCAGTGCTACAACTTTTTACAAGGTGCAAAGCTTCTGATTCCTTAACTAATGTTTCCATCAGGAATCTTATTTGGTCATCATCATCAACAATAATACAGTTCATTTTAGTGCAGAATTTAGATTTGAGTATCGTTCTTTTATTTTTCCAAACGAAGTTATAAAAAAAGCTAAAGCGTTATAAAATATTTAGAAAGTTTTTATGAATTTTGGTATTTACTTCTGAGATTTTTTGCCACAGATTTGTTATTTTTATTAGATTATGTTGTAATTTTTTCCCAATTCTTCATTTAATTCTTTATTAGCCTGTTGTAATGAACTTTCAAGTTTTATCAATAAACCTGGAATTAAATCGGAATTCTCTTTTAGTTTAGCATATTCTTCAATTTTTCGGGCAATATCCCTATATTCTTTTTGGATGCCCAAACAATCAAAATGAGAGCCAATTTTGTGAGCATTATATTGTAATCCTGCCCAATCGGAATTGGAATGGTGCTTATTCAGTTCTTCAATAAAAACAGGAACTTGTTTCAAAAATAGTTGAATTACCTCAACCATAAATTTGGGGTTTCCAGGAGAAAGGCTTTTCAAATAATTTAAGTCGTATATTTTCATGGGCAAAATCATTTTAGTCATTAGTATCTTGCAGTTTTTTGTTTATTCCATAACTATTCAACTCTTCCTCTAATTCAATATGCGCCTGTAAAAGTATCGTTTCAAGTGTTAACACTAAGCTTGGAATCAAATCAAAATTCTCTTGCAACTTAGCATATTCTTCAATCTGTTTTGCTATATTTCCATAAGCTTTTGGTATCCCCATGCAATTAATATCAGATCTTATCTTATGAGAATGATGTTGTAAGCTGTTCCAATCTCTCGTAATTTTAAAATTTTTCATTGCTTCAATTGAAACCGGGACATTTTTCAAAAATAGTCGAATCATTTGTGTAACAAATGTTTCATCATTTGGTGAAATACTTCTCAGATATTTGAAGTTGCAAATTTCCATTTGTTAAAAATGAATGATTTATGAATTTACGAATCTAAGTTTTTTAATTTGAGTTTTGGATATTATTTTTCTTTTAAAAGTAATATTTGTTCATTTTTTTATTGCCCTATGTTTTCTTTACAAGAGAAATGATCTTATTTAATAAGTCTGTTTGATCAAAAGGTTTTAGAATAAAATCGTTTATACCAGCCTCTTTGAATGTTTCTAAATCTGCTTTAGTAACATCTGCTGTAATAGCAATAATTGGTATTGTTGCTTTTGGTGGAAGCATTTGAGTACGAATATAATTTGCGGCTTCAAATCC
Source organism: Bacteroidota bacterium (assembly GCA_040388455.1). Classification (GTDB taxonomy): domain Bacteria; phylum Bacteroidota; class Bacteroidia; order 2-12-FULL-35-15; family 2-12-FULL-35-15; genus 2-12-FULL-35-15. The sequence goes on along the minus strand of JAZKBX010000032.1, from coordinate 9,054 downwards.
ATCCATTTCAGGCATCTTTAGATCCATCAGAATAATATCATACAGTTTTTTATTGCATAATTCAATAGCTATTTGGCCATTTTCAGCACTATCCACTTCAAATCCGAACTTAAGTAAGATTGTTTGTGCCAGAAGTTGATTGATTTCATTATCGTCTGCAATCAAAACTTTTACGTGGCCAATTTTTGTTAGGTCATCGGCTAATAACGGAACGTCTTTTTTTGTTGACACTTCTATTGCTGTTGTTTTTTTTAATGGGATCGTAAAACTAATAGTTGAACCTTTGTTCACTTCGCTATTTATCGATATTGATCCATTCATCAGGCCAACCAGTCGTCTCACAATGCTTAATCCCAGTCCTGTGCCTTCGTATTTGTAATGAGGTCCATTGTCGGCTTGAACAAATGGTTCAAAGATGGTTTCTAATTTTTCTTTTGCAATTCCAATACCGGTATCTGTTATGCTAAACTCAATAATTGCTTTTTCATGATCCTCTTCCAGTAAAATCACATTCAAATTTATTTGTCCACCGTTATTGGTGAATTTTTTTGAATTGTTTATCAAATTAATAAGTATTTGCGAAATACGAATAGGATCGCCAATTAATATGTTTGGAATGTTATTATCATATTTTGAAAACATTTTTAGATCTTTTTCATCAATACGTAATTCGAAAGAAATAAGAATGTCATTAATTAATTCGGATAAATTGAATATGGATTCTTCAAGTTCTATTTTGCCTTCATTAATTTTTGCCAAATCAAGAATATCATTTATAAGTACCATTAAAATGTTGCCTGAAGTTTTAATGATCTCTACCTGTTTTTTTTGTTTCGGGGGAATATCACTTTGTAGGAGTAAATTTGTAAAACCTATAATTCCATTGAGTGGGGTACGTATTTCGTGGCTCATGTTCGACAAAAAGAGGTCTTTTGCACCGGCCAATTCCTCGGCTAATTTTTTAGCAATTATAAGTTGCTCTTCAATTTGTTTACGTTCTGAAATATCACGTGTATTTAATGTCAAACCCGAAATTACTCCATCTTTGTCAAAAGTGAAATTGCCTGCTGATTCCATCCAGCAATAACTGCCATCCTTTTTTTTATTCCTGAATTGAGAATATTCTATTGAGGTACGATTGAACATATCCGAATATCTTTGTTTTACATATTCAAGATCTTTAGGGTGAATGAAATCCAAAGCAGACTTTCCGATCAACTCTTCCGGTTCAAAACCAAGAGTACGTTTAACCGAATCGGATACATATATATAGTTAAAATTTAAATCGTGTAAAGAAACAATATCGGTAGAGTTTTTAGCTAAAAGGCTAAATTTTTCTTCACTCGCTTTAAGAGCATCTTCCGCCTTTTTTCGTTCGGAAATGTCGCGTATTGCTGCCGATACCCAAATCCCATCTGCAGTTTTTAAAGGGCTTAAGCTTATTTCAACAGGAATTTCAATTCCATTTTTATGTTTTCCCCTTAAATTTAACCCAACTCCCATTGTTCGTGTTTGAGGATGAGCAAAAAAATGATCGGAATGGCTACGATGTCCCTTTATATGATGGGAAGGAATTAACAATTCCACCTCTTTTCCAATAAGTTCATCTTTGGTGTAACCAAAAAGTTTTTCTGTTTGTAGGTTAACCAATTTGATTTTCCCTATGCTGTCAACAATTACCATTGCATCCGGTGCGGTTTCCAATAGTTTTCTGAATTTTTCTTCGCTCTCCGCAAGGGCATCCTCCAGTAGCTTACGATCGTTGATATACCTATCGTTGCACATCAGAACGAAACCAAACGTGAGCATTATTGAAGTAATATAAAAAGTTAAATAAGAAATATTTTGCATTGGATAGGCACCAAATGGTAATTGGGCAGGGTCAGGAGCCACAAACAATGAATAAAAACATCTTGCTGCAAAGATGGTTCCACAAATGATGAACATAGCTGCAGTTAACAAATTACTGGGAGGACGATTTTGGCTTTTAAAGAGTAAAATGTAACTGCTGGAAAGCATCAGTAATGAAGATAATCCTGAAATAATTGCAATACGGGCGGATACATGAGGATTTATTAATACAAAATAAGTCAAAAGGCAAGCTTCTAAACCTACTAATAGATAGATCCAACCTCTTCTTATCTTTTGGTTATTGAATTCTGCTAAAATGTTGAAGTAAAGGCCCAGCGATAAAAGTATCAAACCATTTCCAAACACTACCGATATGATCTCAGGGACTTTATCACGCAGTACGCTTAGGATTATCCATCCTAAAGATTGAATAACTGTGGCTGTTGCCCATTTGGTAATTCCTTTTATTTGGCCAAGGTATCCCCGGGAAACAATGAATAATGAAAAACTCATCAGCAGTGTGCCAACGATATTCATCATTATTATAGTTTTTGCATCAAGACTCATAATTGTGATTCGTATTTTTGAAAATAATACTTGCGTATTCTGTTCTTTATTTCAGAGTTACCCACAAAGTTGATTTTCATATTGGCAGGCTAACTAAAGATTTTTTTTATTTTGAGTGATATTTTGCTGTGTTTTATCATTTAAATAAACAGCAAATTTTTTTGTATTTACAAAGATAAGGTAAGTCTTCTTAAGATTTTATAAAATTTACAATAATTAACTTTAATTTGCATTAAATCAGCATTAATCTGTTGTAATTAATCTTTAATTTGCAAAATGTGTTTTTGGAGGACCGGAAAATTTTAATTTTAGAATGATAATTTTGCAATAAATTAAATGTTGAATAAATTTACAAATACCTACATTTGTGACAACGAATTATAGACGATAACCATGGTAAACGCAGAACAATCGATTCAATCAGAAAAGAAGCAGGGTTTTTCAAAAGAAGAATTCATTAAGATAGTTTTAAATGATTATCGAATTGCTAATGAAAGCAGGGAAGCCAGCCTTATGGGCAGACGCGAAGTACTTACCGGCAAAGCAAAATTCGGAATTTTTGGTGATGGAAAAGAATTGGCTCAATTGGCAATGGCAAGGGTTTTTCAAAATGGGGATTTCCGTTCAGGGTATTACCGTGATCAAACTTTTATGTTTGCAACCAATAATTTAACACTCCAGGAATGGTTTGCAGGACTATACGGACATACCGATGTGGATGCAGAGCCAATGAGTGCGGGCCGTCAAATGGGCGGGCATTTTGGTACACGTAGTCTTAATAGTGATGGAACCTGGAAAGATCTTACAAAAATAAAAAATTCATCACCTGATATATCACCTACAGGTGGGCAGATGCCTCGTTTATTAGGTCTGGCGATGGCATCAAAATATTACAAAGAAAATATTCAGTTACAAAGCAAAGAGTTTAGTAAGTTTTCGAACAAAGGAAATGAAATTGCTTTTGGAACTATTGGAGATGCAAGTACATCGGAAGGTTTATTCTGGGAAACCATTAATGCAGCCGGGGTAATGCAAATACCTATGTTGGTATCTGTTTGGGATGATGGCCATGGTATTTCTGTTCCCAAGAAATACCAAACAACAAAGGAAAGTATTTCTGAAATATTAAAGGGTTTTCAGCGTGAGAATGGTGGCACTGGATATGAAATTTTTAAGACCAAAGGTTGGGATTATGTTCATTTATGTGAAACGTATGAGAAGGCTGCAAAAATTTGCAGGGAAGAACATGTTCCGGTCCTGATCCACGTAGAAGAAGTAACTCAGCCTCAAGGTCATAGTACATCCGGTTCACACGAGCGTTATAAATCAAAAGACCGCTTGCAATGGGAAGGTGATTTTGATGGAATAAAAAAAATGCGGGAGTGGATCTTGGAGAGTAAATTAAGTACTGAAATTGTACTAAACGAAATTCAGGAAAATGCAAAAAAGGTGGTACGCGAAGCTAAGGCAGCAGCTTGGGAAGCTTACCTTAATCCAATTAAAAATGAGCTGAAGGAGGTGAGTGATTTTCTTGATGTAATTGCAACACAATCATCAAATGCTTCATTTATCATTAAAATAAAAAACGACTTAAATGCAATAAAGGAGCCTATTCGAAAGGATATGATAGTGGCAGCCAAGCAAGTATTGCGTTTAATACGAAATGAAAATACGGTTTCAAAAACACAATTAATTGATTGGCTGAATGAATCGAAACTTGCAAATCACGATCGTTACAGCTCCTACCTTCATAGCGAATCCGAACTAAATGCATTAAATGTTAAGCCGGTACTTGCTGAGTATAAAGGCGAAAATAAAATGGTTGACGGCCGTGAATTGCTTCGTGATAATTTTGATGCGATACTGGCTAAATACCCGGAAGTATTGATTTTTGGAGAGGATGCAGGGAAAATAGGCGGAGTGAATCAATGTTTGGAAACCCTTCAGGAGAAGTATGGGGAGATACGTGTATTTGATACCGGTATTCGTGAAGCCACTATTATGGGACAAGCGATAGGGCTTGCATTACGTGGCTTACGGCCGATTTGTGAAATTCAATATTTAGATTATTTGTTGTATGCCTTACAAATCATGAGTGATGATCTGGCAACAATCCATTACCGTACCAAAGGCGGACAAAAAGCGCCTGTGATCATTTCTACACGTGGGCACCGGTTGGAAGGTATCTGGCATAGCGGTTCTCCAATGGGTATGATCATTAATTCAATACGTGGAATTTATGTTTGTGTGCCTCGTAATATGACACAAGCTGCCGGCTTTTATAATACTCTTTTATGTGCCGATGAGCCTGCATTGGTTATAGAGCCATTGAACGGATATCGCTTAAAAGAACAGCAGCCAAGTAATTTGGGAGAATACAAAATACCATTAGGTATTACTGAAACAATTAATGAAGGCAGTGATGTAACTCTAGTAACTTATGGTTCTTGTTGCCGTATTGCAATGGATGCAGTAAAACAACTAACTGAAGTAGGTATCTCTGTTGAAGTAATTGACGTACAAACCTTATTACCATTCGATTTGAATCAATCCATTAAAGAGTCCGTAAAGAAGACAAATCGTTTATTGGTTTTAGATGAAGATGTTCCGGGTGGAGCGAGTGCTTATATTTTACAAAAAGTTTTGGTTGAGCAGGATGCTTTTCAATATTTAGATTCGGAACCTAAAACGCTCACTGCAAAAGATCATCGTCCTGCTTATAGTACTGATGGTGATTATAACTCTAAGCCAAGCGCTGATGATGTATTTGATAAGGTTTACGAGATGATGAATGAATTTAATCCTGTTAAATTTCCTAGGATTTATTAATTTGTTAATTTTTGTTCATTTGGGCGTTCCCCTTTCTGAAAAGAAAGGGGCGGGCTTTTCGCTTCAATCTTTTCTAAACAGAAAAGGATTTACGCTGCAATCCCTAACGCAGCTTCACCGTTGAGTACTTTGAAAAATTTGATAAATCTCAAATCTCCTTCTTCTGTTCCAACTCCCATTTCCAGGCGGTTTCCATCATTTCTTCTAAGTTGAACTGAGGTTTCCATTCAAGTTCTTTTTCTGATTTTTCGGTATTTGAATAAATAGCAATTACATCTCCAGGACGTTTATCGCCTATAGTATAATTGAGTTTTTGTCCGCTTATTTTTTCAAAGGCGCTGATCGCTTCAAGAACACTTACTCCGGTACCTGTTCCTAAATTAAAGATAGAAAAATTGGATTCGTTTTTATTCTCAATCAGGTACATCATAGCCTTGATGTGAGCTGTACCAATGTCGGTAACATGTATATAATCACGAACACAGGTTCCGTCACGTGTGGGATAATCACTTCCAAATACCGTCATTTCCTTGATTTTTCCAATCGCAGTTTGAGTAATAATTGGTACCAGGTTATTCGCCTTATTGATTGGTGATTCCCCGATGAGACCTGAAATGTGTGCCCCTACAGGATTGAAATAACGAAGTGCAATTGCTTTTAGCTGTGGAAATGCTGTTGTATAATCTTTGATCATTTCTTCACCTACTTGTTTTGTAAATGCATAAGGAGATTCGGCTTTTCCGAAAGGGGTGTCTTCTTTTACCGGTAGCTGGCTGATATTACCATAAACAGAGCAAGAAGAAGAAAAAATGAAATTAGAAATGTTGAATTTCAAACAACATTCCAACACATTTAACAAAGAGTTTATGTTGTTATGATAATATTTATGGGGATCTGAAACCGATTCACCTACCGACTTATATGCTGCGAAGTGGATGATGCCAACAATGTTTTTTTCGTTCTCGAAAATTTTTTCAAGACTAATTTTGTTACACAGGTCAACTTCATAATTGATTACTTTTTTGCCTGTTATTTTTTCAATCCTATCAAAAGTTTTTATAGATGAATTGGAGAAATTATCAGCGGATATTACTTTGAAATCAGTGGTTTCCAGAAGTTCGATAATTGTGTGAGAGCCAATGTATCCGGCACCTCCTGTAACTAGTATTGTTTTTTTTGAATTCATAAATTTTGTTAAGTTCAACGGTAAAAAATTGGAACGCTGATGACGATGATTAGTTTGATTAAATAAGATTTTCAGAAAGAAACAAGAAACAAGAAACAAGAAACAATTCATCATCAAACTTTCTCTCTTTGAGACTTCGTGGCAAAAATAATGGTATAATCTTTAGTACACAACAATTTTCTTTGCAACATTTCCTCTTGAATTTGTAATGGAAAGCATATATACTCCGCTACCATAAACAGCCAGATCGATTGCAATTTCTGTTCTTCCGGTAAAGGATTGAAATTTTTTAGTGTACACAACTTTACCGGTAATATCGTTTATTTCAATTAATAGATCATCGGTAATCTTTGATTGCAAGATAAGTGTTGCTAAGCCATTGGTGGGATTTGGATAAACAATATAACTGATCCCATTTTTCGCTTCATCCTCAATGCCAACAAAATCAGCTGATGTGGAAGAACATAGGCCATTATCATCTGTTACTTTTACTTTATAAGTTCCTCCCACTTGAATTACATAGGTTTGATCTGTTGCATTTGGAATCAAAGTTCCGTTCAGATACCATTGATTTCCTGTTACAGCACTTGATGTTAACGTGTCCCCGATAATAGTGATAACAGGTGTTGTTGGCAATAGAAATACATAAATGTTTTTGGGTTGGGAAGTAACAGCACATCCAAAAACATCAGTAACAGTAACTGAATAGGTTCCGGTTGTGTTGGCGTTTATGCTTTGTCCTGTTTGATTAGTAGGGTGCCACTTGTAACTATTGCCATTGCTGGCTGATAAAAGTACATATTGTCCCTGGCATAGTGAATCGTTATTGTTCAATGAAACCAGCGGCTGAACCTGTGGACTTACTGCTATATAACTGCTTTTTGTGATCGAGTCAGTCCCATTGATATTGGTAACAATTAAGCTCACATTGTTGTATGTGCCTGGTGTACTGTAGGTTACAGTCGGGTTTTGTAATATGGATGTACCAGGGGTTCCTCCCGGGAATGTCCAGGCCCAGGCTATTGGCGAATTAAGTGTACTGTCTGAAAATTGAACTGTAATACCCGGACAACCACTTAAACTATCAGCAGCAAAATTAGCAAAGGGTAGGGTAGAAGTAGGGTTATAAATTGCTGTTTCCCAGAGTCCACGTCCATAAGTAGCTGCACGTAATTTACTTGTACCGTAATGAATCTCTAACTCATCAATAATTACATTTGGCAAACCATTTGAATAAGGCATCCAGGATGACAGATCATTATCGCGGTAATACACACCAAGGTCGGTGCCAACATATACACCATCATTCGTTCCTGTTTGACTAACAACACAATTGGCGGGTATATTGGGCAGGTTGCCCGAAAGGTCCATCCAGGTGAGCCCTCCATCCAATGATTTATATATTTTTTTATTTGCGGTGTAGCCCGAAAATGTTACCCATAGCTTATCAGGATCAGTTTCAGATACTGCAATATATGTTTTTGTATTTGAAACTCCCAAAGGGCCGGAAAGAGTGATCCATGATGCACCTCCATCAGTAGTTTTGTAAATTGAGGAACCGTTTGAAGCGTAAATATATTGAGGATTTGATTTTGCAACCACTAAACAAGTCAATCCATTGGAATTTAGATTTGAAATTTGTGTCCAGTTATTCCCCTGGTCAGTCGATTTCCAAACATTTGTAAACCCGGCATAAATAGTTAAAGGTGAAACAGGATCTTGCTGCCATGGGGTTATCCATTCGCCAGGTTCAGAGATACCAGTTGTAATATCCGAAAAACTTGCACCCGCATCCGAAGAGATATGGAGAGCTCCATTTTGAAATTCGGCATACATATAATTGGGATCACTCCAATCAATAAAACATTCCATACCATCACCTCCAAGCACTGCCCCCCAGGCTCCGGTATTGTATAAATTGGTTCCATTATCCTGCCAGCCCTGCAATATTAAATTTGCATTGGTAGCAGCGCCTCCGAGGCGATACATCTGCCCAATTTGTAAACCATCACTTTTATCCTGCCAGGAGTTTCCGCCATCGGTAGTGATGAAAATTCCACCATCAGATGCTGCATAACACGCACTTCCATCAGGCCGATAAATCAGATCATGTATATCAGCATGAACATAAGGCGCACCGTTATCTCCGTACCAATGTGCATTTATATTCCAATTCAACCCGCCATCATACGATTTCCAGATGTTAACACCACCTACTACTATTTCATCTTTGTTAATGGGGGATACCGCAATAGAAAGCGTGTACCAGCCATTGCCACCTGAATCCATTCCATCGGAATCATATCCTAATAAATTAGGGGTATTGGCTTGCAATGTAAAATTGGTTCCGGAATTTGTTGAACGGTATAGTGCCATAAAACCACTTTCATTAACATCAGAATACACCAGGTAAACATAGGAAGGGTCGGCAGGGGTAACAGCAATAGCAATGCGGCTTACTGTTGTATTGGATGGCAAGCTACTGCTTACTGTTGTGAAATTATTTCCTGTGTTGGTTGATCTGTAAAAACTGGATGGAGAAACAGCATAGATAATACTAGGGTCTCCCGGTTTTAGCTCGAGATCTTTTATACTGTTTACTGACAATACTTTGGTCCAGG
>JAZKBX010000031.1:3073-7575 GCA_040388455.1 Bacteroidota bacterium | reverse complement strand
CTTTTATCCAAAACATTTGCTTTATTTTTAAAAATACAATCAGAAAAATAAGATAGTGATACATTTATAATTTCCTGGTCTTCAATAATTGAAGAAATACTTGTTGTGTCGCTTTTTTTAGATAATACTATTATTGCTTCAGATGTATATTTTATACGTGCTTTATAAGATTCAACGTAATTAGAAGATTTAGCCTGTGACTGAAGATTCGCGATCAAACTATCTCTATCAATATAAATTATAGCATTTCCGGAAGTATAGGATGCTGTATGTTGAAAATGTTGATTTTTCAGAGGGTACGTTCTCTTATATTTACCTTGAGCGTTTGCAAAGGAGATAACTAATAAAAAAAATACAATAAAAGGACCTGCTGTTTTCATTCTTATTATGAAGTTACTAATACTTGAATAAGTATTTTTTGATTTTAATGCTACTGTCATCCAAACTTTTTCACACATTAATCCTTCACCCTATTAAACTTCAAAGCCTTTAACATCCAATATGGCAAAGGTATTAACGCATCACGCTTACGCAAATCCAAATACCAGCCTAACTTTTTCATGACCGGAATTTTTTTAGTTTCAACAAATTCAATCAATGCTCCATCCGGATCTTCAATATAGCTAAAATGTCCTGCAGCTTCGCCCATATCAAATTTCTCACCGCTGTCAACAGTATATGGGTAGCCTTTTTCAGCACATAATTGTTTCATTGCAGCTTGATTGGTAATATCAAAACATAAGTGAATAAAACCCTGATCGCCCCAAAACCTATTTTCAAAAATCTTGCGAGGTGTACGATCAAATATTTGTACCAATTCCATTTCACTTTCTCCCAGCAATTTAGAGAATGCACCAACACGAGGCTTGCTGTGTTTTAACAATACCCTGCGAGCTTTATTAGTTCCACTTGGTAGATTTTTAAAATCTTCAAACACACCTTCTTTATCATATACCACGGTATCGTAACCTAAAATATCAGCATAGAACTTTTTTGAACGCTCCATATCTGAAACACCGATCATACAACCACCAGGTCCACCGGTTAATTGCATTCCATTACCAAACCAGGATTCACTTTTTACGATCTGAAATAAATTATTCCATGGATCACGCAAATAAAAAGTGTCATTACCACCTGCATCTTTTGTTAATTCTGTAATCAAATTAACTTTTTTCGATTTCAAAAATTCAAAAGACCCTTTTACATCAGTCGTTTTCATGCGTGTGCAATAAAAACCCAGATCACCTAATTGTATTTCAAATGTGGCTGGCTGTGGCACCCTGCTTGTGTATTGCCATATTTCAAAACCTCCGCCACCTTTCATATTGATTGCTAAAATTGCATGACGCTGGTGTGGCTTTCCGCCTGTGTATGGTAACATTAAGTTAGCTTCCGCTGCCTCTTCAAAAATAGGAATATCCATTCCGAAATGCTGACGGTACCACTTAAATGCTTCATGAACATTGGGAATTCCAATGCCTATTTGTTGAATGCCTGCTATTGTAGGTTTTTGATTCATTTTATATTTTTATTAATAATTTTCAAAATAACACTTCATTCAATCTTCAAATTGAGTTACTCCATTTTTTGTTTTCGTATTATTTTTGAAAAAAACTTTGGAAAAAAACGTTTTAACCAGATAGCACGTAAATCACTGCCACCGATAAATAATTCTTCCTGATTATTTATTATTCCATTTAAAATCTGTTGAGCACAAGCTTCAGGGCTTAGTCCTTTATCAGTGCTTTCATCCATCACATTATGTTTACTACCGTCACCGGTGACTGCATTAACAGAAATATTGGTGCGGATTTTTCCGGGACAAACGATTAATACCTTCACATTATCATCATATATTTCCATTCGCATGGATTCAAAAAAACCATGCAAAGCATGCTTTGAAGCTGAATAAGCTGACCGAAGATAAAATCCAAATTTCCCCACGATACTGCTAATTGCAATGATATGCCCGCTTTTTTGCTTTAGCATGTGGGGTAATACGCTTTTGGTAAGAGCAACGGTGCCAAAATAATTAACTTCCATTACCTTTCTGTCAATATCAAGTGAAGTATCTTTTGTTAATGAACGCTGGCTGATCCCACCGTTATTAATGAGAATATCAATTCGTCCGAATCTGTCAATTACTAGCTTTGTGAGTGCATCTGTTTTGGAAGTATCTGCAAGGTCAAGAGGCAAGATCATTATATCTGCATCTTTTGCATTCAATGTGTTTCTAACGCGCTCCAGTTCTTCTTTTCTTCGTGAAGACAGAATAAGCTTAGCCCCTGCTGAAGCTAATGCACTTGCCAATGCTTCCCCAATGCCAGAGGATGCCCCTGTAATCCAAACTACCTTATTCTGAAATGTACTCATAAACACAAAAATAAATAATTTTTCAGTACTTTCGCTGAAGTTTAAATATAATGATGATGCAAAAATTCACTCTGATTATCGCTTGTTTCTTATTTTTTGCCTGTTCGGGTAAAAAAACGGTTAGTATTCCCGAAACCATTTTACCAAAAGAAAAAATGGCCGAAGTAATGCTAGATATTCATTTGTTAGAAGCAACAATGAATTTGAACGCAACGAGTGCTGATAAAATGAACCCGGCAAACCCAAGTCCCAATTTTGACGTATTGAAAAAAAACAATATCAGTAAAAAGCAATACGATGAAAGTTTTGATTTTTATTCACAACACCCCGAATTATTGATCGAAGTTTATCAGACTGTATTAAACGATTTAAGCAAGATGCAGGCCGAAGTCACGAATAAAAAGTAAGCCCTCCCCGCCCCTTCTGGTTAAAGGTTTGCCTTAAGATTTGAATGGGACATTATCACTCAAATACAGTTTGCAGGTATCTTTTACAGCTTGTTCAATTGAAATAAATTTATAATCAGGAAAGATTTTTTTTATTTTTTCGTTTGAAAAGAGGCTGATACGATGTCCTGATTGAATCGTTTCTCTGGTGATCAATGGTTTTGTACCGCTCAGCATACAGCGTATCCCTTCTACCCTCCAGGCGAAATTGCTCAGCAACATTCCAACTTTGAAATTTGCCTTTGGCCTCCCAAATTCCTGGTGCATAAGGTCGAAAAAGTATCGGTATGGTGTATTTTCAGAACTAAATAAAAAACGTTCATTTTTAATTTCGCTTTTCATTAAAAGGATCATAAGTGCAGTAACATCACGTACATCAATAAATCCATTCACCCCCTCAGTATAATATTTCATTCCCGTATATCCTTTACTAAACATATTGGAACTGCTTTGTTGCCAGTTTCCTGCTCCGATAATTAAAGCCGGGTTTACAATTACAACATCTAATCCTTCTTCAGAAGCACGCCAAACTTCACGCTCAGCGGCATATTTACTAATGGCATAATTGGAATGATCAGGAGATGATTTCCAAAATGTTTCTTCAGTAGATAATTCGGCATGTTCTGCGCGACCAAGAGTAGCAATGGAACTCACATGGCAGAATTTTTTTATTCCCTTTTCTAAGGCCGCATTTACCATATTAGCTGTGCCTTCAACATTTATCTTCATCATTTCGGCTTCATTTTTCTGTTCAAACGAAACCATGGCAGCACAGTGATATACTTCAGCAATACCATCCATTGCCTCCATTATTGAATAAACGTCAAGTAGATCAGCATCCACCCATTCAATATTTTTGAGTAATTCATCAGCGTTTACAGCATAGTATGAAAACACTTTTTTCACAACAGCAATATTGCTATTGGCGCGTTTCAATGCTCGTACCTGTTCGCCTGATTTACACAAATCAAATAGTAAATGGCTACCTACTAATCCTGTTCCACCTGTTACTAATATCACTTTATCCATTTTATTTGACACGAATTTACTGATTAAATATATCAGTTTGACACATTTAAATTCGGGAATAAGCTGCAAACCAATAAAGAAAATATAAACCTTAGCCACTTAGCACCTTGGCGGTGAAAAAGATTTATCTTTGCCCCCCAAAAAGAAACACAAAATGAGAAAAAACTTTGTTGAAGAATTAAAGTGGAGAGGCATGCTGCATGATATCATGCCGGGTACCGAAGAGGTTTTAAATAAGGAAATGGTAACCGGTTATATCGGTTTTGATCCTACGGCCGATTCTTTGGGTGTGGGTAATATGGTTCAAATAATGACCTTACTGCATTTTCAACAAGCGGGCCACAAGCCAATGGCTTTAGTTGGAGGTGCTACCGGAATGGTTGGTGATCCTTCAGGAAAATCAACAGAACGGAATTTACTGGATGAAAAAACATTGGAATATAATTTAGCTTGCCAACGTGCCCAATTGGAAAAGTTCTTAGATTTTAATTGCGGAACAAATTCAGCCGAGATCGTTAATAATTATGATTGGTTTAAGGGATTTAGTTTTTTAGATTATAAAATATGAAAGTTATTCCACTCCAGGATTCAATTAAAGAGTGCTTAAATGTAGGACGTTCTTGAGTTGCTAATTCAACGAATACGTGAAGA
>JAZKBX010000031.1:0-3063 GCA_040388455.1 Bacteroidota bacterium | reverse complement strand
AATAATTATGCTTGGTTTAAGGGATTTAGTTTTTTAGATTATATACGTGATATTGGTAAACATATCAGTGTAAATTATATGCTTGCTAAAGATTCGGTAAAAAGCCGATTGGAAACGGGAATGAGTTTTACAGAATTCAGTTACCAGCTTGTACAGGGATACGATTTTTATTATTTGTGGAAAAACAACAATGTAAAACTGCAGATGGGTGGTTCCGACCAATGGGGAAATATTGTTACAGGAACTGAACTGATCAGGCGTAAATCAAGTGGTGAAGCGTATGCACTCACCACACCATTGATCAAAAAAGCAGATGGAACTAAATTCGGCAAAAGTGAAAGTGGTAATGTATGGTTGGACAGAAAAAAAACATCCCCTTATAAATTCTATCAATTTTGGCTAAACTCAAGTGATGATGATGTAAAAAATTACATTCGCATTTTCACTCTTTTTACAAAGGACGAAATTGAAAAACTGGAAGCAGAACATGCTTTAGCTCCCCATTTAAGAGCCTTACAAAAAGCACTGGCAAAGGATATTACTATACGTGTACATTCCGAAACTGATTACAGGGCAGCAGTTGAAGCATCAGAAATATTGTTTGGTAAAGGAACCGCTGAAAGTTTAAGAGAATTGTCTGAAGAAGACTTTTTTAGCGTGTTTGAAGGTGTTGAACAATTCGAAATTTCAAGATCAGAAATTGAAGAAGGAATTTCAATTGTTGATCTTACTGCCGAAAAAACAAAAATTTTCCCATCAAAAGGCGAAGCAAAAAAAATGATCCAGGGTGGTGGTGTTGCAGTGAATAAATTAAAAGTGGAAAATGTAGAACTAAAAATTAATGCAGAATATCTGATCAACGAAAAATACATTTTAATGCAAAAAGGCAAAAAAAATTATTACGTTATTAAGGTTTTTTAATTCTCTTCATATTATAAAAGCCGTGTATATTAATAAAACATTATAAATAATCACCAGCCCTGACAAGGCTTTCAGCTCTGTTAGGGTTTTATTTAAACTCCCCCCTTTTCTAGTAATAATCTATTCCAAAAACAAAGTGTCCTAAAATTTTATGAAACAAAAGAATATATATATAATTTTCTGTTTGCTGTTAAGCCTGATTACACTCACTTCAGGAGGTGTAAAAAATAAAAACACCGGAGATACCACCGGAAAAGATTCCCTAATGTCCGGCTATCGATCGGTAGGTAAAGACCGCGAGATCAAAACCACTTCATTCTATTTAACGATGCGGGATGGAGTAAAGATCGCAGTAAGCCTTCATTTACCAAGCGATTTAAAAAAAGGAGAAAAACTACCAACGATCCTGCATCAAACAAGATATTGGCGTTCAATGCAACTTCGCTGGCCTGTAAATATGTTCAGCAGTAGATTTTTTGATTTATATAATAAAATAATAAAAACATTAGTTCTCAATCGCTATGCAGTAGTGAACATAGATGTGAGAGGTACCGGTGCTTCATTCGGAAGGCAAACCAACCCTTTTCCTAAAGAACAAATAAAAGATGGGGCTGAAATAATTGATTGGATCATTCAACAAAACTGGTCGGATAGTATAGTAGGTCTGTTAGGCGCATCTTACACCGGCATGGCCGCAGAATTTACGCTATCAAACAAACATCCCAATATCAAAGCCTTGATGTCGCTTTATACGGGGGTAGACTTTTACGATGAAGTGATTTTACCGGGTGGTATCTATAATCAGTATTTTGTAAAAGCTTTTGGAGAGCTGTGTTCTTCATTGGATGAGAACGAATTTAAACTTGGAAGTAAAGTAGAAAATTTCATTATAAAAGGAGTCACTCCGGTTCAAAAAAATGGAAAAAAATTGTTAAAAAAAGCACTGGCAGAACACACAACAAATTTTAACATATATGAGCAAACGCAACCCATCAAATTCAGAGATGATCCCCCCTTTGATAAAAGCTTTCAAGCGATAGATGAACTTAGCCTGCATACGTTACTTGACGATTTAAACGCAGCCAATGTACCTACATGCCTTTATACCGGATGGTTTGACGGATCCTTTGCCTTGGGCTCTGCCAGATTGTTTAATAACTTAGATGGCAAACAAAACAAACTTATTATTGGCCCATGGGATCATGGAAGTATATATAATTGCAGCCCTTACGTTCAGGAGGCGTGTTCATTTGACAGGATGGGGGAAGTCTTGAAATTTTTTGATTACCATTTAAAAAAGAAAAATAATGGTTTGGACAAAGAAGGGGCTGTCCATTATTTTACAATGGGGGAAGATATATGGAAAACATCCGAAAAGTGGCCACCGGTAAACACGGTAGACCAAACCTTTTTTCTCAATCCAAACAATGAGTTGTCTACTCAGCCCAATAATACATCATCGGGGTACGACACTTATATTGCCGATAGTTCAGCAGGGACCGGAGAAAACACCCGTTCGGAATCATTAGTTTTCAGATTAACATCAGCAAAAATGTACGATTCACGTACTGAAAGAGACCTCAAACTGCTATGTTATACTTCTAAAAAATTAGAAGCGGATATTGAAATTACCGGGCATCCATTGATAACATTATATATTGATGCAGATACTTCGGATGCAGGATTTTTTGTTTACCTCGAAGACGTAGATGAAAAAGGAGAAGTACATTATATAACCGAAGGGATGTTCAGGGCGATCCACAGAAACAGTTTAGGAATCGTTGGATACAATGATATTGTACCGCAATATACTTACCGGAAAAATGATATTGCACCTCTGAAACCGGGCGAAATAGCGAAAATCGAGTTCGACCTGCTTCCTACCTCCTTTTTATTTAAAAGAGGACATAGCATTAGAATAGCGATTAGCTGCGGAGATAAGGACCATTACAAAGAGGTAACACCTGACAATACTAAAATTCACGTTCATAGAAACACCCTCCATGCCTCCAAAATTATTCTTCCAATTGCCAGGCACTAACCTATGTATATTGGGCAAATATTAAACATAAAGAGAAATTTGAAATACTATTTATATCCCGGTGTATGAACTTGGTGAAATGGCTTTCAATTCCTTTTTTA
>JAZKBX010000030.1:0-11447 GCA_040388455.1 Bacteroidota bacterium | reverse complement strand
GGACGTAAACCCATACAAACGGTCCATCGTTTCGATACGCATCGTGATAGAGTGTTTGGTTTTATGAAAGATCAAATAGCCATTGGCAGACAGATCTATGTGGTATATCCGCTTATCAAAGAATCCGAGAAAATGGATTATAAAGATCTGATGGATGGTTTTGAAAGTATATCACGTGCATTTCCATTACCAAAATATAATGTAAGCGTTGTGCACGGACAAATGAAAGCCGATGCAAAGGAGTATGAAATGCAACGTTTTGTAAGAGGCGAAACAAATATAATGGTAGCCACTACGGTAATTGAGGTAGGGGTGGATGTCCCGAATGCAAGTGCCATGGTGATTGAAAGCGCAGAGCGATTTGGCCTTTCACAGCTGCACCAGTTGCGTGGACGAGTGGGAAGAGGGGCTGAGCAATCCTATTGTATTTTAATGACCTCCTTTAAATTAAGTCATGATGGTAAATTGCGCATGGACACGATGGTTCGGACAAATGATGGTTTTGAAATTGCAGATGTTGATTTGAAATTGCGCGGTCCTGGCGATATGTCAGGAACGATACAAAGCGGAGTACTGGACCTGAATATTGCAGATCTTGCAAAGGATGCCCAAATATTGCATGCAGCACGCAATATGGCAATAGAATTATTATCCGAAGATCCTAACCTTGAAAACCCTGAAAACAGCAATATTGCATATCAATTTGCAATAACCAATAATAGCAGGACCAATTGGAGCAGGATCTCCTAAAATTAATTTAACAATTTTTCAGTAAGCAATTCTGCCCGTATTCAAGTAATTCAAAGAAGTATAATCATACATTGATTATAGATAAAAAAATTCCCCCGAAAGCTTTTTAGCGAATCGGGGGAATGAAGTTAAATTGTTTTTATTGCCTACTGCAAAATTGTAAAATTGAACAATTGTTCCAAATTTACTTTACAACAACAAATTTTGAAGTAGCATGAACAGCGTTTCCATCAATACTTATAAGGTAAGTACCTTTTGAAAACTCCTCAGTTGAAATTTGTATTTTTTGCTCTCCGGAATTTAATTTTCCGGTTTTGATGGTTTTTACCAATCGTCCTTCCAAACTATAAATAGAAATAGTTAAATCGGCAGCCGATCCTAAATTAAACGCGATAGTACCACGTTCGTTCATAGGGTTAGGATACACACTGATGCCAGAGTTGCTGATTGAATTAATAGCGTTAGCATTGTCTTCTTTAATACCAACAGCACCTAAATAAGTTTCACTTTTCCATGCTCCACGACCATGAGAAGCTGCGTATATAACAAATGGATTGTATACTTCGTTACCTGCACGTCTTTGCTGGCGGATTTTAAATACCGGAACATTGGGGAACAAACCGGATGTTCCATTTTCGGAACTCCATACAGGGTTTGTAACAGTAATATCAGGAGTAGAAAAAACACCGGACTCTGTTCCAATAATTAAACGTTTTGGATCATTTTGTTCAATCATTACTGCATAAACCGGCATCGCAGGCAGTTTACCAGTACCTGTACCTTGTTTTGCAGCAAAATTGGTTGTAGATGTAGAAGCAACACATGTTGCAGCTGTAGTAGAATAATACACATGTGTAGGGGTTCCTGTTCCATAACCTCCTAATGAAACCGCCAGTTTATTAGCATCGGTAGGGTGCACGGATAAGCCGGTAATGAAATTTCCGCTGAAACCGCCAATTTGAGTTTTTACAACAATAGTATTAGGATTAGGTGCACCCGGATTTGCTGTTGTATTCGTTCCTCCGATATCACCATTAGTTGAATCAGTTATTGCTGCTAAATTTGAAAATCTGTATAGAATACCTGAAGAGGTTCCAACATATAAGATATCCCCATCATCTGACCATGCCAACTCTTCAGCTTCACCTGAAAGTACTCCAAGTTTGAACCATACCGGAGTGGTAGAAAAATTTAAGGCCGCTTTTGTCATCCAAACGCCATTGGTACCATTAAATCCAACAGCAAGTTTTGCCTGAAATGGATCCGGTACCATCAAAGTATCACCAGGTTCAAGTTGCGAAGTAGTGGTAAAATTCAAAGGGTAAGCATAATCGGAACGCGTGATGCTCAAATTTGAACCCGAAGCATAGATCACGTCAAATGATAAATTTACAGTAGCTCCGTTTGCAGGAGCAGTATTAAAATAAAAATCAAATGCACCGGTAATGTAATTAATAGAATTGGTTTTAGTGATGTCAACAGAACCCTGAAGGGTACCTGCTCCATTATCAGTAATAATTTGCAAACCGGAATTAAATAAAATAGAATCAGGTACAATAGTAGCTGCAGGATAAGGCAACGTTAAAGTACCGGTAAAGTTTTTCTTAATTCCATCACCTATTCCAACCGTTTGTGATACCGGCTGATTGATAAATCTATAAAAATCAGGGCTGTTGGTTGCCGTTTTTGTTTCATACAATGCTATTGGAGTAACAAATGATGCAAATCCGGCATCCCCTAAAGTAGGAAATAGAGTAGCAAACTTATCAGGATAAAAACTGCTGCCATTTCCACCTTTAGCGGAATGACGGTTAAGTGTACCATAATATACCGTGCTAAACGATACATTCGGACTTAAAAAAGAAGTTTCACATTCTGCTCCGTCACCACCACCAATATCAGAAGCTGTTCTGGAAGTATTTCCATGTCCGCTAACATAATTGGTCCCATTATCCTGTGCACCTGCTATAAAAGCTCTTCTGTATGGGTCGTCACCTGCAAAGGCTATTGAATAATATTGAGTAATGTTATAACCATTGTTCATAGGTTGATAAACGATGTCGGCAAAGCCGCTACCGGTATATCCTCTGAATATACCTCCATCACAACCAACAAAAAACACATCTGGGTTAGTTGGATGAAATTTAAAATCATGAACATCGGAATGAACATAAAAAGGATTATTAGGACTTTCGTTCTGCGTTGCAGCTAAACTCCATTGGCCAATACCGGGGATTGAAGGATTTGTTTGTTTCCAAGTCCACATACCAACACCGCCAACAATGATCCTGGTTTTATCTGAAGGAAATACACCTATTGCATTATCATAATCAGACTGACCTGTTCCAAACATTTCAAATTGTGAACTTCCTCCGTTACCTATTGTTGACCAGGTAAGACCTTTATCAATAGACTGGTAAACGCCTAACAATAAACCATTAGATGTTTTACCAGCTAAGGCATACATGTAATTAGGGTCACTCGGAGCGATAGTAAATTCGATACGGCTTACACCGCTGGCAGGAAGGCCGGCAGTTATCAGGGTAAAAGTTCCGTAATCACCATTTGGCGAACGATATAATTTATTATTGATATTGGCAATAACAGTACCATCACTTGCAACGTCAACATCCAAAGCCCCATTGGTGTTAGCCGTTCCATTGTTTTGACGGATAGGGTGAGCCCAGGTTGTTCCGCCATCTTCAGACGATTGTAAACCGTATTTTGTTGCTGCATATATTCTGTTTGCATTTACAGGGTCTGCACCTAATTCGTGAACAGAACAAAAAGCTGTTGCAGCAGATCCTCCGCTATTGTTAACTGTAGTTGGGATTGTAGAGGTAATTCTTGCAAAGGTATTACCACCATCTGTTGATTTATAAATACCTGCACCTAAGATACCTGCTGAACCGGAACCGGTATAAAAATAAAAATCACCTTCACCTGTTCCTGCATAGATATCTCCATTTGCAGCTTGTGTAATGGAAACAATAGCAAGGTTGGGTTGCTGATCAAACCCTGCAACAGTACTCCAGTTGGAACCACCGTTATTTGAAACCCACAAACCACCAGAAACACTACCGGCAAACATTTTTTCGGGGTTGTTTTTGTCAATTAAAATTGCTCTTGTACGTCCGCCTACATTGTCAGGCCCTAATTCCGACCATTCTAATCCCAAAGCGCTGCTGGCTCTGCTTGTGAACATTTGATAAGCTTCTTCTCTCGACTTTAATACATCCATCGGGTCAATTGTGCCTGTCAATGGATTCTTTTGCATATTAAAAAGCCATTTAGCAGAACCTTTAGCTGTTCTTCTGTCAACAGTTGTTTCGTTAGTTGTTTCGGTTGTATTTTGAGTATTTTTTATGTAAACGTGAGCAAAGGATAAGATCGATCCAGCCAGTAATGCTGAACCTAATAGTAATTTGTTATTTTTCATGACAATAAAAAAATTTAGTTAAAGGGGATATATCAAAGGTAAATATAAAATAATGAATCACAAAATTTATTAGAAAATATGCTTTTCAGCGTGATAGGAGGAGCGGACAAGAGGACCACTCTCCACAAAACGGAAGCCTTTTTCAAGACCCACCTGTTTGTATTTTTCAAATGCTTCGGGGCGAATAAATTCAGTTACAGGCAAATGTTTTGGCGTTGGTTGAAGGTATTGCCCCAATGTTAGAACATCGCAGCCCACAGCCCTCAGATCATCCATTGTTTCATAGATCTCCTGTTCCGTTTCGCCTAATCCAAGCATAATACCCGATTTTGTTTTTAATCCGGCATCTTTTAATCGTTTTAATACTTCCAGGCTTCTGTCATATTTGGCTTGAATACGAACTTGCTTTGTAAGCCTTCTTACGGTCTCCGTATTATGAGAAACAATATCAGGTTTTACATCGATAATACGTTGTAAGTTTTCCCATTTGCCCTGGAAATCAGGGATCAGGGTTTCAAATTTTGTTTGAGGGTTCAGTCTTCTTATCGCAGTGATAGTCTCCGCCCAAATGATTGAACCGCCATCTTTTAAATCATCACGGTCAACCGAAGTAATTACACAATGCTTTACATTCATTAATCGCACGGATTCGGCCACACGCTCAGGTTCTAATAGATCCACAGCTTTGGGTCTTCCTGTGGCTACATTACAAAATCCGCAGGAGCGTGTACAAACATTTCCAAGGATCATAAAGGTTGCAGTACCTGCTCCCCAGCATTCACCCATATTGGGGCAATTACCGCTTTCGCAGATGGTATGTAACTTATGGGTGGATACTATTTTTCTAACCTCCGCGTATTCTTTTCCTATTGGAAGTTTTACCCTTAACCAATCGGGTTTGCGTGTTTTTTCTCTCAATATTTCTCCAACGGAAAGGGGTGTTGGCTGTGACAGGTCAGAATTGTTGATTGGTAATGGATTGCTATTATTTGACATTTTAGATTTTTCTTCTTTGGAGAGGACTTTTTAAAACCACTTTTTACCCCATATTATTTTGAGGTATAATGAAATGTATGCTTGTTGTTTTTTATTGAATGCCAGTATTGGCAATGCTTTAGGATATACATCTAAAACAACCCCTGTTTCAATTGCTTTAAGAGCGTTATAACGATCGGCATACTCAAAACTCAAGGCAAGTTTTGCATAAGCAGCAGGGTAAATAATTGTTTTGTTGATACCTTTAAAAAAAGAAGCTTTACCAAAAATATCCTCCTGTTTATGAATTTCAGGATTATATCTTTCTGTGGTAGGCATTGAAGAAAATGTGCCCTTTTTAATTTCAAGATATACAGGCTTGGCAAAGGCTAAGGTAGCACCTACAAAATAAGAGTAACGTATCTCAACACTTTTTTTATCGCTTTTCTGATAAAGCACATTTTGAAAGCCTACTCCAGGACGAACCAATAAGATAGAATTTAATTTACCGTAAATAAACCCCTTTGAATTCGAATAATAAGAATTTACACTTTTAACCTCTTTTGGGTGCTTGAAATTTGACAATTCAATTTCAAACATTCTTTTTCTTTTGGCTGTAACATGCTCACCTCTTCTGTAAGCCATTCCAAATCCTCCTGCAGAGTGCATAAATAAACCGAAACTTGCCTCGTGCCTGTAAAGAACTTTCACATCTTCGCCACTTTGCAAACGAGTCAAGTCATCCTTTAACTCCTGTGCGGACAGTTGAAAAGAAAAAACAGAAACTAACAGGAAACTAAAAATTGTTTTATACATTGCATTACTTTTGATACACAAATATACGAATAAAAAATTAGAGATTTAAAGAATTAGAGAATGTGTGTAATCTATCACAAGAATTCAAGGGTTTTAGTAATCCATCAGCAAATCTCTAATTCTCCAAATCAACAAATCAATAATTTAACTCCATGAAAACATCTGAAATAACTTACATCGGCAACCTTCGCACATCGGCTGTTCATTTGCAATCCGGAAATACTATTATTACGGATGCTCCAATTGATAATAATGGCAAAGGAGAAGCTTTTTCTCCTACTGATCTGTTATCAACATCTCTTGGATGCTGTATGCTCACTATTATGGGAATTGTTGCCCAGCGACATGCTATAGACATTGAAGGAACCACTATTCAGGTAACAAAAGTCATGGAATCAAACCCAAGAAGAGTGGGCGAAATAATAGTGGAATTCAATATGCCTAAAAACAATTATTCCGATAAAGAAAAGGATTTGCTCTTGAATGCCGCTCATACCTGCCCTGTAGCCAAAAGCTTAAGTTCAGAATTAATACAAACAGTGATTTTTAATTATTAGAGAAGGGGCTCTCTAATCGGAGCGTCATTGCGAGAGCTTTTTGCTCGAAGCAATCTCATTTATCCAGTGTGAGATTGCTTCAGTCGTAAAAACTCCCTCGCAATGACGGTTTTATAAATTTTATTTACCAATAACAATTTGAATGCACATGTTGTAAATCTTTATTTAGGTTGTGGATATTTCTTCTTTTTGTATTTTTATCCAGCAAAAAACATATAGTTTCGGGGCAATAAAACCGTTTATTATCAAATTACAACATTAAAATAATCATGAAAAAAATATTCTTCCTCCCTCGTTTTACAACAATCACATTAGCATTGATGCTTACAGCCGGAGTTATTGTTATGTCAGAAATGGGTTGTGCATCAAAACCTGGTTGCGGTAACAAACGTCAGCATAAGGCGCGAGCTAAAAAAGTAAGAAGAATGGCTCCGAGTATGGGTGGATAATTTGAAAACGGGCTGATTTTCAAATCAAGAAATTAATACTCCCAACATCAAAAAAATAATTATTCTTTTATCAATTTAATGACCTTTATTTTTTCTGTTTCTAATATCGTTACATAATAGATCCCTTTATTCCAGGCGCTGCAATCGATAGTGAAATCAGGTGTTCCGTTGTTCATTATTTTTACTCCATCATAATGCGCTATCTCTTGTCCTAAAATTGAATGGACAGATATTTTTGCGATCACCTCTTTTTTTCCTTGATTATTAATAGAAAATTGATCGTTTGCCGGGTTCGGATAAACCGATACATCCGACTCTAAAGCAAATGCCTGCTTGATACCGGTAAATGTCATTGTCCATACACTATCCACCCATTGTGGATTATCGATATATGGGTTGCGATTGTTTTGAATTTGATAAACAGCATTATTTCTGTCAATTTCTTTCGTGCTTACCGGATCCTGTTGATTCCACTGCAATAACACATCCACTTGCCATGGCAAAATAACCGATTTGTTTGTTGCTCCTGATGTACTCCATGAAGCATCTTCCCCTTGATAGCGTGTACTCATATAAAAATAATTGCGTGCCAGGTCGCCCTTATATTCATCAATAGGTTCAAAAACAGTTTGGCTGTACCCTGCATCGGCACATGGGCCAAGTTTACTGCCATTTTGAGAGGTCCAGCTGGCCGTTGTTACATCTCCGTAGGGATAATTATTGCGAATGTTGTTTACATAACCATCGGTTGGATAAACATGAAATAGATCCGAAGTTGGTCCACTTTGTGAATTAAACCAGCTTTGGGGCCAGGTATGCTCACGATTATAACAATCAGCTTCGCCATTATATGAACCGCATTGATCGGAAGAAAAAGTAAAAACGTAAGGAGGGGTTCCGCTTGGTATATCGCTATACATGTCCCACACCTTTCCATTCGGTTTTTTATCTGTATTTTGAAAATGGTTCCATAAGCTGGTATAGCTTACAGTGGTATGGTTTTTAATTATATTGTGTAAGGCTGTTTTTAATGCAGCACCGGTTAATCCTTGTGCTGAATTATAATATCCTGAAGGGATCTGAGCATTTAAGTTTAGCGTTAAAAGGCAATATATGCTGAATAGGGAAAGTAATCTGTTTTTCATAGCGCACAAAAGTAGGGATTTTTCTACAACAAAAAACGGACGCACCTTTTAGATGCGTCCGTTTTAAGATATTCAATCTTCAAATAAAAGAATTACTTTTTTTGTTCTTCTTCTTTTACTTCTTCAAAATCAACATCAGTTACTTCGCTGTCAGCTGACGCTTTTGCGCTACCATCACCCTGAGGTGCATTTGCATCAGGAGCACCTTGAGCATACATATCCTGAGAAGCCGCTTGCCATGCAGTATTTAATTTTTCCAAAGAAGAATCAATACCAGCAATGTCACGTGAAGCGTGAGCAGCTTTTAATTCAGTGAAAGCACTTTCTATCACTGATTTTTTCTCTGCCGGAATTTTATCTCCGTATTCTTTCAATTGTTTTTCAGTTTGGAAAATCATTGAATCAGCAGCATTTACTTTTTCAATCTCTTCTTTCGCTTTTTTGTCTGATTCAGCATTTGCTTCAGCATCAGCTTTCATACGTTTGATCTCTTCATCGCTTAAGCCTGATTTTGCTTCAATACGGATGTTATGAGATTTACCGGTAGCCTTATCTTTTGCAGATACATTTAATATACCATTAGCATCAATGTCGAATGTTACTTCAACCTGAGGCACACCTCTAGGTGCTGGTGGAATACCATCCAAATTAAATTCTCCTAATTTACGGTTGTCTTTTGCCATTGTACGTTCACCTTGATATACTACAATCTGAACTGATGGTTGACTATCGCTTGCCGTTGAGAATGTCTCAGATTTTTTAGTTGGGATAGTTGTGTTTGATTCAATAAGTTTGGTCATAACACCACCCATTGTTTCGATACCCAATGAAAGTGGAGTAACATCTAACAACAACACATCTTTAACTTCACCTGTTAATACACCACCTTGAATAGCTGCACCAATTGCAACCACTTCGTCAGGATTAACACCTTTTGAAGGCGCTTTTCCGAAGAATTTTTGTACTGCATCTACAATAGCAGGAATACGGGTTGAACCACCTACTAAAATGATCTCATCAATATCAGTTGTGCTTAAACCTGCATTTTTCAACGCTGTTTTACATGGTTCGATCGTACGTTTGATCAAATCATCTACCAATTGCTCAAATTTTGCTTTTGTTAATGAACGTACCAAGTGTTTTGGAATTCCATCAACAGGCATAATATATGGAAGGTTAATTTCCGTAGTTGCAGAGCTGGATAATTCTATTTTAGCTTTTTCAGCAGCTTCTTTCAAACGCTGTAAAGCCATTGGGTCTTTTGATAAGTCAATACCATTTTCAGATTTGAACTCAGCAACCAACCAATCAATAATTTTATGGTCAAAGTCATCACCACCTAAGTGTGTATCACCATCAGTTGATTTAACTTCAAATACACCATCACCAAGTTCAAGAACAGATACGTCATGTGTACCACCACCGCAGTCAAATACTACGATCTTCATTTCTTTACCTCTTTTATCAAGACCATAAGCCAAAGCAGCTGCTGTAGGCTCGTTGATGATACGTTTAACTTTTAAACCAGCAATTTCGCCTGCTTCTTTTGTAGCCTGACGTTGTGCATCATTAAAATAAGCAGGAACAGTAATAACTGCATCTGTAACTTCATGTCCAAGATAATCTTCAGCAGTTTTTTTCATTTTTTGAAGAATGATCGCTGAAATCTCCTGTGGAGTATATTTTCTATCATCAATTAATACACGTGGTGTATTGTTATCACCTTTTACTACTTTGTAAGGAACACGAGTAATTTCTTTTGTTACTTCATCAAAAGTGTGTCCCATAAAGCGTTTAATAGAATAAACAGTTTTTGTAGGGTTAGTTATTGCCTGACGTTTTGCAGGATCACCAACTTTACGTTCACCATTTTCTACAAATGCCACAATAGAAGGCGTTGTACGTTTGCCTTCACTATTTGGAATTACAACTGGTTCATTGCCTTCCATTACAGAAACACAAGAGTTTGTTGTTCCTAAATCTATACCGATAATTTTACTCATACTGTTTGTTTTTTTTTATTTGATAATAATTTTTTTTACCGATATACTCGTTTTCAATGATTATGCCATTAGTAATTAATCGAAATAATGGCATAAAAAAAGGCGCCACGGTTAAATTTGGCGCTATAAAATATGACAAAGCGACAGGAAATGAAAAGAATTAATTAATCAATTGGGCAATTTTACAATAGGCAATTAAAGGAATTAATTGATCAATTGGCAAAAAGTGACTTGGTGAAATTGAGTAATTATAATTGCCTACTGCTAAATTGTAAAATTGAATAATTGCCTAAGCAAAATTGTTTTTTTTACTGGCAAAATGCCCCAAAACGAGTCAGAAATTTCAAATTCCGAGTGTATTGTCCGCAGGCAAGTGAATCCCATGTTGGCGAAGGAGCTGTGAGTGAGGGATTCATACCTTTAGAAAATGCGATTTTGCTAAATCGAGAAGAAAGCACCCCTAAGCCATTAATAATATTTGTAAATTCAGGTTTTTCCTGAACAATACTTGTTGAGGGTTTGTTTACTTCAATAAATGTATTCAAGTCATCACCTCCGGCTACTATAATTATATCAATATTTCCAGGGATTCGACCTAGTAAGCCTGTATAATCATTTAGCTGATTGCCAGCGAATTGCAAAAACCCTTGTCCAATAAAATCATTTTTCATTAGTTCTCCACCAGCTAATCCTTGTGTTTTTTGTTCCGGAAAAACCCAGTCCAATGTTTTTTGAATATTACCGCTTGTAGTAGAATCCTTATAATTTAATCGAATGACCATTTGATATAATTTTGCATTTTTGCCGCTATACCATTTAACCTGGTATAGAAAATTATTATTGTCCTTATTAATACAGCTAAAAAAAGGGGTGCCAGGATTTGGCGCTTGAAGATCTACAAAATCAGTTATTAATGTTGTTTGTGAGCTTACCTCTACTCCGGTTTCATTGTTTTTGATTATTAATTTGTATTCGTTAACAGGATTGAGGGCATTTCCACCTGTAGAAGCAAAAGAATAGATCGCATTTGCCTGATCGGCAGAATAAAAAGTTCCGGGAGCCTTTGCAATCGTATTATCCGGGCTTAAGTTGAATGAATTTAATTCCACTCCATTTTTTATACTTTTTAAAACTACGCTTAATGAATTTACAAATTGAGTAGAATCTTTTACCTGAGCATATCCAAAAGCATTTCCTTCGCCTAAAAAAGCTTTATTTATTTTGATGTATTGTTTTGGTTGAGATTGATCCAGGAGGCCGTAAACAACGATAGTTTCTTTGTAATCGCCAATCACAGCCAGATCAGTGCTGCA
>JAZKBX010000029.1:15914-16715 GCA_040388455.1 Bacteroidota bacterium | reverse complement strand
TTTTTATTGATCTGTTATGACTTAGAGAAAACAGAAAAAGATGTATTTGGTAAAATTAACGATTTTGCTGCCCTTTGTAAGCAAGATAGCGTAGCTTTTATTTTACTTACAGCATCCACAAAAGAGACAATTGAAAAGTTTAAAGAGGAAACAAAAACAACTGTTGATTTTTATAATTCAGATGGAACAGTTTTAAAAACAATGATCAGGTCTAACCCCGGATTAATGCTATTAAAAGGGGGAACAGTAGTTGATATGTGGCATTATCACTCTTTTCCATCATTTAGTGATGTGAAAGAGAAATACTTTAAGAAGTAAGAATTGTGGTAAAATTTATTATTAAGCGTTTATTTTATGGTTTCCTGGTATTGCTTGGTGTTATTACCGTAGTGTTTCTTTTGTTCAATGTATTGCCTGGCGATCCCGCCCGTATGATGCTTGGTCAGCGCGCTGATCAGGCTTCTATTGATGCTATCAATAAAGACCTGGGACGCGATAAGCCCATTACTACCCAGTTTTTGATGTATCTCAATGATCTATCAGTGATCTCAGTTCACGACCCCAACGATAAGGATCATTACCTTTATTTGAATCCTGACAAGTATTCATCTTATCAAAAATTATTTCCAATAAGCAGCACTAAAACAATAGTACTCAAATATCCTTATTTAAGAAGGTCTTACATCACTAAGCGTAAAGTATCGGATATTATTATTGAAACCCTTCCGGAAACAACAGTACTCGCGTTTTCTTCTATTGCATTTGGATCTTTTTTTGGAATTTTGTTAGGTATATTTTCAG
>JAZKBX010000029.1:0-15904 GCA_040388455.1 Bacteroidota bacterium | reverse complement strand
ATTTTCAGCCTTAAAAAAGAATTCGTGGTTTGATAAATCAGCATTGATATTTGCCATTTTGGGAATGGCATTGCCATCATTTTTTATAGGCCTGATCATCGCATGGTTTTTCGGTTTTATCTTACGTGATTTCACGGGCTTAAACAATGTAGGCTCTTTATATACTACCGATGATTTTGGTGAAGAACACCTTTCTTTAAAAAATCTAATATTGCCCACCATTACGCTGGGTCTGCGTCCTTTGGCTATTATCATTCAACTTACACGCAGTTCATTATTGGATATACTTTCGCAGGATTACATACGTACAGCAACAGCTAAGGGCTTAACTTTCTATAAAGTAGTTTTCAAACACGCATTAAAAAACGCTCTGAATCCAGTAATTACAGCTATTTCAGGCTGGTTTGCCGGATTAATGGCAGGTGCTGTATTTGTTGAAATTATTTTTAACTGGAAAGGTATTGGCTATGAGGTGGTAGATGCGCTCAACAAAAATGACCTACCAGTTGTAATGGGCGCGACACTTGTATTTGCTGTTATATTCGTTTTAATAAATATTGCGGTTGATATTACTTATGGTATTTTAGATCCGCGGATCAGGGTACAATAACTTAATTTAGCAATTTGATTATAGGCAATAAAACAATGTGCTAACAACTATTAACTAACAGATAACACAGATTCGTGATTCGTTAAAATTCGTAATTCGCTGGGAAATTTATGAGAAAAAAAATAGTAGTAGGAAATTGGAAAATGAATATGACATTTAATGAGGGAACACAACTCGTTGATGAAATTACTAAAGAATTGGTTCCACATTCAACAGATCATGTGTTAAAAATAATTGCTCCACCATTTATTCATTTGGCGGCATTATCAGAAAAATTAAAACCATTGAACGGATTTGAGGTAGCCGCTCAAAACTGTCACCATCTTTCAAATGGTGCTTACACAGGCGAAGTGTCTGCCTCGATGGTAGCTTCCACCGGTGCCAACTATGTGATCATAGGGCATTCTGAACGAAGATTATATTTTGGAGAAAACAATAGCTTGCTTACTCAAAAGGTAAACATAGCATTGGCAAATAAATTAACGCCTATTTTTTGCATTGGCGAAAACCTGGTGGAACGTAATGCAAATCAGCATTTAGAAGCTGTTCTAAAACAATTAAAAGATGCTTTGTTTCATTTATCTCCAGCTGATTTTAGCAGACTAATAATTGCATATGAACCTGTTTGGGCTATTGGAACGGGAGTTACCGCCACCGTTCATCAGGCACAAGGAATGCACAATTACATTCGTTCCGAAATAAATAAAAAATACGGAAAAGAAGTATCAACCACCATTTCCATCCTTTATGGAGGAAGTTGTAATCCAAAAAATGCAAAAGAATTATTTGCATGTATTGATGTGGATGGAGGATTAATTGGAGGAGCATCACTTGTAGCAGCGGATTTCACTGTTATAATTAATTCTGTTGCTGAATAAAAAGTCTCCACCCTTTCCAAAGCAGAACTTGTTAAATAATAAATAAATTAGTAAATTTATCTTCCTCACCCCAAAATTGGAAGCTTTAGGGGCTGCATACTTAAATCCCATGAATTACATAGAACTTATTGTTATAGTTGCTCCTAAAGAAGAAGGAAGCGATGTATTGATTGCTGAGCTGTCTGAGATCGGTTTTGAAAGTTTTGTTGATACCGACAATGGATTTTCTGCCTTCATAAAAGAAGAACAATATCATGAAAACGAGGTAAAAACAGTATTTTTAAATTATTCCGACTTTTTTAAAATAAGTTTCAACACTAAAGTAATTCAGCAACAAAATTGGAACAAAGAGTGGGAGAGCAATTTCCAACCAATTGATGTGGATGGGAAATGTTATATCAGAGCACCTTTCCATAAACCTCAGGAGAGTTTTATTTACGATGTAATAATAGAACCGAAAATGTCGTTTGGAACAGGGCATCACAACACCACTCAATTAATGATTCAGAAATTAATGCAGCTGGATGTCAGGAATAAATCCCTATTGGACATGGGCTGCGGCACAGGAGTATTAGCGATATTAGCATCTATGATTGGTGCAAACCCTATAACAGCAATTGATACTGATGACTGGAGTTATGAAAACAGTATCGAGAATTTGCAAAAAAACAATATTAACAATGTTTTTGTTCATAAAGGGAATGCCGAAATTTTGGCTGGGAAATTATTTCATACTATTTTAGCAAACATCAATAAAAATGTATTATTGAATGATATACCGGTTTATGTTCTATCTCTCGAAAAAAATGGTAACTTGCTGTTAAGTGGTTTTTTTGAAACAGATGTGAATGAATTGAGCGAAAAAGCTATTCCTCTTGGTTTGAAGTTTGAAGAAAAGATTGTAAAAGACCAATGGACAATGTTACATTTTATTAAAATAGTCAATTAGTCATTAGGGAACAGTCATTAGGGAGGCAATTTCAACAATGATTAGTTAACAATAACCAATGACCATTAATCAACAAAAAATTAAATTTATTTTAAATGAAAAGTTTCAGATATATTATTCTACTATTTATTGCTTTTGTTTTTACAGACAAAGTAGTTGCTCAAATTAACCCAATTAAGCAATACACCGAAGATCCGATAAAATTTCTTGAAGAAATAAAAACCATGTTTGAAGTAACTAACATGGGAAAAAAGGAAATAAAAGAATATATGGAGCAGTTCACCTTGGCCTGGAACTCACCTAAATATAATGCCAATTTAAAAAAGGCCACTTACAACTCCTGCAATCAGATGATAAAGAAAAAGCTGCGTATTTTACCCGAATACAAAAGCTATCTCACATCTGTAATGAACTTTGTGAATTCGAATCAGAGTGAAGATAATTTTTCTTCGTGGCAGGAATGTATCAATAAAATTTTGAATGGTAAAATTATAAAATACTATTCCGAGTATTTAGAAATGAGCGAGAATTTGTTTGCATCAAACACTTTTTACAAATCAGCCGTAGTAGAATTTGCATCAAGTAACAATAATTATAAATTTGAATACGATAGTGTGCCTATTATAATTTTCCCAAGTTTAAATTTAAGGTGTTTTAATAATCAAAATGACAGTGGCATCGTATATAATACAAAAGGGATTTACTACCCATATACAGGAGTATTCATTGGAAATGGAGGGAAGGTTAATTGGGTACGTACCGGTTTAGAGGAAAATATGGTATGGGCTGAATTAAAAAAATATCAGATATCGCTTAAAACCAGTGGGTTTACAGCCGATTCAGTAATGTTTTATAATAATAATTATTTTAAAAAACCACTTCTTGGCCGTTTAACAGAAAAAGTTGTTTCTGAAAGAGGAAGTAATATTTCATACCCAAGGTTTGATTCTTATAGCAAACGAATGCAAATTCCCGATATCGCTAAAGATGTTGATTATGATGGTGGTTTTAGTATGCGCGGTTCAAAATTTTTAGGATCAGGAAGTAAAGAAGAAGATGCATCATTAATTTTTAAACGGGAAGGCAAAAAGTTTTTGATCGTTGGAGCAAAAACAATTGGAATTACAAAAGATAAACTATCAACTGAAAGTGCCAATATCAAATTTTTTTTTGATAAAGATTCTATTACACACCCAAGTGTGAACATGAAATTTATGGTTGCTACCCGTATGTTATCCCTTATCCGAACCAATAATGGTATTTCTAAGTCGCCCTATCTTAATTCCTTTCATAAAATTGATATGTTTTTTGAAGAACTCTCCTGGAAGATAGATGATCCTAAAATTGACCTGAAAATGCTTGTTGGTAATTCTACAGAGGACGCCTTATTTGAGTCATCCACCTATTTTCGTTCTTACCTTTTCGATCGTTTAAAAGGTATGGATCCTATAAATCCATTAATTCAAATGAGGGATTTTGTTAAAAAGAATGGAAACTCCCGTGATTTTTCCGGTAATGAATACGCTCGGTATTTAAAATTTTCGCCAAATGATGTCCTGCCTAATTTAGTACGTTTATCTACTTTAGGTCTTATTACTTATGATACTGAAGATGATGAAGTACATGTGAATGAAAAATTATATGAATACATTGCTTTTCGTTCTGCAAAGCTTGATTATGATGTAATTCAGTTTCCTTCCGTTGCGCGTGGAGCAACGAATGCAAGCATCAATCTTTTAAATTATGATATGACTGTTTTTGGGGTGAAACAAGTTTTCATGAGTGACTCCCAAAGTGTAACAATTTATCCTTCCGAACAAAAAATCATCTTAAAGAAAAATCGTGACTTCACTTTTGGAGGAGTAGTTCATGCAGGACGTTTCGACTTTTTTGGTAAGGAATTTTCATTTGATTATAATAAATTTATTATTGAACTCAAAAATGTCGATTCACTTCGTTTAACTGTTAAGTCCCGTGAGCCTGATGCCTATGGCGAATTTCCTTTAGTAAAAGTAAAAACGGTGATCGAAAAAATTAATGGAAATTTGGAAATTGATAATCCTGACAACAAATCCGGTGTAAAACCATTTCCTAAGTTTCCGATCTTTAATAGTTTTAAAGATTCCTATGCTTATTATTCCAAAAAACAAATTCAGAATGGTAAATACCCTAAAGATAAATTTTATTTCCACTTAGATCCTTTTACAATTGATAGTTTGGATAACTTTTCTAATGAAGGCTTGATCTTTAAAGGAGAAATGGTCACTGCGGATATTTTCCCTGTATTTAGAGAGTCTCTGAAATTACAACAAGATTATTCATTAGGTTTTATTACCCAATCCCCTGCTGCGGGATATCCTGTATATGGGGGCAAAGGAACCTATAACAGTGCCATCAAGCTAAGCAACCAGGGATTAAAGGGAGCTGGCACCCTTAGCTACGTAACTTCTGTTACAACTTCAAATGATTTTATATTTTATCCGGACTCAACAAAAGCAATTGCTCAGGTTTTTGATATCAAAGAACAAAAGACAAAACCGGAATTTCCAAAAATACATGGTGAAAATGTTAAAGTACATTGGATGCCAGCAAAAGATCTCATGAATATTTCGAATAGTAAAGAGAAAAAATTTGTTGCCTATAATGGAAAATCTGAATTTAATGGCCGATTATCACTTACACCAGAAGAACTTACAGGTGGCGGTGCTGCCGACTTTTCAAATGCGAGATTAGATGCAAGATTGATTCATTTTAAATCTTCTTTATTTGATTCTGATACAGCTAACTTTATTTTGAAAGATGAAGCAACAGGCGCAACTGCTTTTTCTACAGCGAATGTAAATGCGCATGTCGATTTTGATAAAAGGGTTGGAGAGTTTAAATCAAACGGAAAAGGCTCTATTGTAGAATTTCCTGCAAACCAATATATTTGTTTTATGGAGAGTTTTAAATGGTTTATGGATAATAGCAGCATAGAGATTGGCTCTGATAAAGGACAAACGACAGATACTAAAAGCGATTTGGATCTGGAAGGACCTGAATTTATTTCTGTTCATCCTAAACAAGACTCCTTGCGTTTCAATGCATCTTCCGGTAAATATGACTTAAAAAAATTAGTGATTTCTGCAAAAGGGGTTACCTATATAAATGTGGCGGATGCACGTATCTATCCTGATAAAGGTGACGTAACAGTTGATAAAGGTGCCGTTATACGAACCTTTACTAATTCAAAAATTATAGCTAACGCAATTACTAAATATCACAATTTATATAACTGTACTGTAAATGCTTATGCACGTAAAAGCTATGCAGGTTCCGGTTTTTATGATTACATAGATGAATTAAAAGCAAAGCGAACGTTTTATTTCAGCGATATTGGTGTAGATACCACCTTCCAAACATATGCTGAAACCGAGATCCGTGACACATCAAAGTTCAGCTTAAGTCCAAATTTTGAATATAAAGGAAAGGTAAAGTTAAAGGCTGCAAGTAATTTCCTTGTGTTTGATGGATCGGCACGTATAACGCATGATTGCGCATCAATACCTAAAACATGGTTTAATTTTGAATCAGAAATTGATCCCAATTCAATTTACATTCCTATTTCAAAGGAACCTGTTGATGGGGCAGGTAGACCAATTGCTGCATCAATGATGGTTACTACCGATTCCACACATTTATATTCTGCTTTCTTATCACCAAAAAAATCAAATAATGATTCTTTTGTCTTGCCTGCTGATGGTTTTTTATTCTTTGATAAAGGAACCCGTGAGTATCGTATATCAAATAAAGAAAAATTGGTGGAAAACTCATTACCTGGAAATTATTTAAGTTTAAATACAGCAGCATGTAAAGTGTATGGAGAAGGTAAAATTAATTTAGGTGGGGATTTCGGTCAGGTGAAGATTGAATCTTTTGGTAATGGTACCCATCTTTTAAGAACCGATTCAACATTATTTGATATGATAATGTCTATTGATTTTTTCTTTGATGATGGTGCAATAGGTAAAATGAGTGACGCTATTGCCGGTTCTACCGATTTAAAAGCAACAGATTTATCACGTCCGGTATTTGAAAAAGGATTGCGGGAAATGTTAGGTAAGGAACAGGCAGATAAACTTATTTCACAGTTGAATCTATACGGCTCCTACAAAAAATTCCCTGATGAATTAAAGAAAACCTTATTCCTTAACGATGTAAAAATGAAATGGAACAATACCACACGTTCTTACACATCCACAGGGCAGATTGGAATTGGCAATATTAACAAAACTCAAATAAATAAATTTGTTGATGGAAGTATTGAGCTGATAAAAAAACGCGGGGGAGACATTTTAAATATATATTTGCAGGTGGATGAAAATCACTGGTATTATTTTAACTATACAAGAGGAGCAATGTTAGCTGTATCATCTCTGGAATCATTTAACACGAGTATCAAAGAATTAAAGCCGGATAAACGCAAAAAAGCTGGCGAAAAGGGAGTTCAGGATTATAATTTTAACATTTGTCCTCCAAGTAAAAAAACATTGTTTTTACGTAAAACTAAAACTGTTGAAGAATAGTGCTAACATCAATTAACATATTATTTTTGCTCGGTGCATACTTATTGGGATCTATTCCTACTGCCGTATGGATAGGGAAATATTTTTACAATATAGATGTGCGAGAGTATGGAAGCGGAAATGCTGGCGCAACTAATGTTTTCAGAGTTCTCGGTAAAAAAGCGGGTATTCCTGTTTTATTGATCGATGTGTTAAAAGGGTTTGTCGCAGTCAGTTTAGCTAATTCAAGCGATTATACCGTGGGCTCTAACCAGTTTATTAATTTGCAATTGGTATTGGGCATCGCTTCTTTAGTTGGACACATTTTTCCAATATTTGCATCATTCCGTGGCGGCAAAGGTATAGCTACTTTATTAGGAATTATATTGGCGATCCTTCCTTTTGCAGCATTTATCTCTATCGGGATCTTTATTGTCGTTTTACTTGTCTCAAGCTATGTATCATTAGGTTCAATGACCGCTGCTGTTGCATTTCCGATAATTGTAATACTTGGTTTTAAAACAACCACACCATCCTTAATTATATTTTCAATATTAATTGCTATAATGGTTTTAATAACCCACCAAAAAAATATAGAACGTTTACTTCGCAGAGAAGAGTCGAAAGCTAAGTTGATAAATAAAAAGAAAGTAAAACCTGACGACAACAACTAATACAGAATAATTTAAAAATTCAGGTATTGGGAAATTAGAAAGAGTTCTATCATTCAATGATTAAATCAACAAAACTTCAAATCCGCGAAAAACTGAAACTAAGCACTCCCCCGCCCTTTCTTTACAAAAAAACAGTAAGCATATTTGCGCTGATTTGCTTTGTTATTAATATCAATGCTCAGACAACTGTGACCATTAACGGGCAAGTATACGACAAAGACAGTAAACTGCCATTACCCAAATTAATGATCATTAATAAACGTACTAATTTAGGAACCTTTGCTGATGCTGAAGGCAAATTCTCAATCAATGCCTTACAATCAGATACCATCATGTTATCCGCACTTGGCTTCAAACTCAAAAAAATAACCTTAAAAGATTCCACAGCTAAAAAACAGTATTACATTAATATCCCTATCGAAAAGCTATATTTCACATTAAAAGAAGTAAGTGTATTTGCGAGCCGTAACTTAAATGAAATTCAAAAGGATATAGATAAATTGGGGATAAAAAAAAGGTATACAGTTACTGGAATTGATGCAATAGAAAGCCCCATCACTTATTTATACGAACGATTTAGCAAGTTTGCCAGGCAAAAACAAAAAGTAGCTGAGTGGGAAAATGAAGATTTTAAGCGCGACATTTTAAGAGATCTATTTCGATTATACATTAAACATGAAATTATTGATCTTACCGAAGAAGAATTTGATGCCTTTATAAAATATCTGAATCTAAGTGATGAGTTTATTCAAAATGCATCACAATTAGAATTAACAATGGCTATAAAAGGCAAATACGAAAGTTTTAAATATCGTTGGAAATAACACAAAGTATCTGGATGTTGGAGATTAGATGTTGAATGTAACCATTGTCAATTATCTAATATCCAATATCTAACATCAATTATTCAATGAACCTTTGGAATCAAGCGCCATTTATCCGTTTACTACTTCCATTTTTAACAGGAATTATTACTGCTGTCTATTTCCCATTTCAACTAGCATATAGTCTTTATATTATTTTAATAGTGGCCATAATTATTGGCCTGTTAATACTCGTCCCAAAGTTAACTATTTCCTATAGAAATTCCTGGTGGTTCGGTTTGATAGTAAATAGCGCACTCTTTATATTTTCGTACCACTTAACTATTCTTAATACAGAAAAATTTGCAGCTGATCATTTTTCAAAAACTATCAATAGTTCGCATTACGTCTATTCCAAACTCACAGAACCCTATCTGGAAAAAGAAAAATCATTGAAAGTTGTTGTAGAAGTATTAGAAGTAAAACATGGAGAAAAATGGAAAATCGCAAGTGGCAAAGCAATGGTCTATTTTAAAAAAGACTCTCACTCTTTGAAATTAAAGTATGGGGATGAAATAGTGATGAAGCTTGATTTTAAAGAGGTTCCACCACCACAAAACCCCGGAGAATTTAACTATAAACGCTTTTTGGCTTTTCATAATGTATATCATCAGGCTTATGTAAAAAATAGCGATTGGGTTTATAACGGCAAAAATTCAGGAAATATCCTAATGCGATATTCCATAAATTTAAGAGATGCTCTATTAAACGTCCTTAAAGCAAATCATTTGTATGGAGATGAATTTGCAGTGGGTTCAGCATTGTTATTAGGCTGTGTAGATAAGCTGGATGCGGATATCATTTCAGCATATTCAAGTACCGGGGCACTTCATGTACTGTCGGTATCGGGTTTACACGTTGCAATTGTTTACGTAATTTTCAATTGGTTACTTTCCTTTTTTAATAAAATTAAATATGGAAACATTATTAAAGCAATTTTACTGATCCTGCTGCTTTGGTTCTATGCTGCCCTCACGGGGTTATCTCCTTCAGTATTACGAGCCGCTACTATGTTTAGCTTTATTATTATCGCAAAGGCATACGATAGATACACCAATATCTATAATACATTGGCAGCATCCGCTTTTTTACTTTTGCTCATTGATCCATTTTTAATAATGGAAGTAGGCTTTCAACTTTCCTATCTGGCAGTAATTGGAATTGTATATATCCAACCAAAAATCTATAATTGGTTTGAAGTAAAAAATTGGCTACTCGATCAGGTCTGGACCATTACTTCCGTTTCAATTGCTGCGCAAATAGCCACATTTCCATTAGGGCTCCATTATTTCCATCAGTTTCCAAATTATTTTTTGTTGTCTAATTTAATTGTCATCCCTATTTCAACTGCCATTATTTACCTGGGTATTGCATTATTTGCTTTTGCTAAAGTTTCAATGGTAGCAGGTTATCTGGCAATGGGCTTTGGCTGGTGTGTTTGGTTGTTGAACCAATCGGTACTAATAATTGAAAAGTGGCCTTATGCTTTGCTTCACAGCATCTCCATTTCAGTAATGGAAACCTGGCTTCTTTATGGATTAATTATTTTATTTTTCTTCTATTTCGCCAATAGAAAATTCAACTATCTGATAATTGCATTAACTTTTGCTATAGCCATACTGTGTTCACAGTTAATTGAACAGCATCAACAATCTCAACAAAAAAGTTTTATCATTTACAATATTCCCAAAACCAGTGCAATGGATTTCATTAGTGCCAAAAGGAATGTACTGCTCACAGATACAGCTTTTGCGAATAATAAAAGTGGTCTTTTATTCCGTGTAAAGCATAATTGGTGGGATTTAGGAATAAGCAACAACACAATAATTTCAGGTAATTTTAAAACGAATGATCTTATCATAAATAATAATTTCATACAGTTTTATGAAAAACGAATAGCAATAATTAATGCAAAAGGGATAATAAAAAACACAAAATCATTACCTCTAAAGCCATTATCCATTGACTATCTGGTCATTTCAAAAAATCCATACCTTAATTTTTCAGAAATTGAAAAACAATATAAAACAAAAATTATCATTTTCGATTCGTCTAATTCCGAATACAATATTAGTAAGTGGAAATCTGAATGCAATAGAATAAAGCAATCCTATTACTCAGTTATGGATTCAGGCGCATTTGTGGTTAATCTTTAGTTTAGAATGATTAATTAACATTTTGAATGAACGCTGATTCCGCTGGATGGTTATGAAGCACACAATAAAAAAATCATATTTAATCATAAAAATCTGTGTCATCTGTGTTCTATTCTGTTTCCTACATTGTTGTAAACCAATTTAATATTTTAAATTTGTATCATGAAATTTAAAATTGGGGATAAGGTTAGTTTTCTAAACGAAAAAGGTGAAGGAACAGTAAGTAAATTGATCAACAAAACTACTGTTGGTATTACCATTGAAGATGGATTCGAAATACCCTATGCTATTTCGGAACTGGTTTTAATTTATAATGGAGCTAAACCAGAATTGCATGTGGAAAATACTATTCACACAATTTTATCTTCCGAAACGAAATCGCAGCAGCATCAATACCCACTTGAAAAGAGACTTAAAGGGATAAAAAAATCAGAACCGGAAGGGATCTCTGTTGCTTTCTCTCCTGAAAAGATAAATGATATCCCACATTCAGACATCAATGTATGGCTCATCAATAATACAGCATATCAATTAATGTTTACGTATTCTTTGTTTCAAAATGGGAGCTTTAAAACTCTCGAAACAGGTACTGCCAAACCTTTTGAATCATTATTAATTGAAACGGTTGACAGAAAAGAGTTAAGTGATTTTTCTACTTTTAAAATTGAAGCATTATTTTTTGATGTTAATGAACATGAGCATCAAGCTCCTATAAGTGAAATGGTTAAATTAAAACCAATAAAACTTTATAAAGAAAATGCTTTCACAGAAAATAGTTTTATCCCCGAAAAGGCTTTAATAATGGATGTTTACCGTATGAATGACTATTTTGAAGAAACTAATTTCCAAACAAAGCTAGATCTGTCAAAAATATTATTTCAGAAACAATCTCAATCGGATTCACAAAAAAAATCCAAGCAACATGCCATCAATAACCCGGCATACGAGATGGAAATTAATTTACACATCGAAGAATTGTTGGACAATTACAAGGGTATGAGCAACGCAGAAATTATCCTTGTACAGTTAAAGCATTTCCAAAGTGCCCTGGATACTTCAATCAATGAGCATTATAGAAAATTAGTTATTATTCATGGTGTCGGCAATGGCAGATTAAAACAAGAAGTTCGCACCATACTTTCTTCCTATAAAAACCTTCAATTCCACGATGCTTCCTATAGCAAATATGGATTTGGAGCCACCGAAATTTTAATTAGTTAATTAAAAAAGGGACGAAGGGCGGAGGGCGATTAGGGGCGAGATTGTATTTTGAGATTCGAATAGCTATTGGAAAGACAACGTACCCCGCCCCTATTCGTCCCTCGTCCTTTTTTTTCATTACCTTTGCATCCGCAGGCTGTTCTATCGCTGCCCTTCTATTAATGAAGGGGAGAGGAAAGTCCGGGCAACACAGAGCATCCCACTTCCTAACTGGAAGGTCCCATAGTGATATGGGAACAGCAAGTGCCACAGAAAAATACAGCCTTGCAGCAATGCGAGGTGATGGTGAAAATGTGAGGTAAGAGCTCACGGGAGTAGCTGGCAACAGTTATTTCGGGTAAACCTTGGGAGTTGAAAGACCAAATAAACCGAAGTTTTAGAGCTGCTCGCTCAATTCGGAGGGTAGGTTGCTTGATCCTTTCGGTGACGAAAGGGCTAGATAAATGATAGAACTCGACAGAACCCGGCTTACAGGCCTGCTTTTTTATTTAAGCCCCTCCAGATCAACCCTTCAGGTAGGTATAGAGGGGCTTTACTTTTGGTTATTGTTATATATAAAATATTAAGTTATTTTTGTACACGATAAATTAAAATATCGACATTTTATTAATACTTAACTTTTTAAAACAGAATGGCACAAGTAGAGTTAATTATGCCTAAAATGGGCGAAAGCGTTGCAGAAGCAACAATTATTAAATGGTTAAAAAAAGAAGGCGATCAAATTGCTGCTGACGAAACAGTACTGGAAATCGCTACTGATAAGGTTGATACTGAAATCCCATCAACTGCTGCCGGAATACTTATTAAATGTTTATTTAACGAGGGTGATGTTGTACAAGTTGGAAAAGCAATAGCAATTATATCTACGGATGTAAATGCCTCTGTTGAAGCTGTTGAAATAAAAACAACTGCTCCTGCCCAGACAAATACAGTAATAAAAGAAACTGTTTCGGCACCTGTTGCAGAATTAGAAACTATCGAAAGAAATTCATCATCCGGTAAATTTTTCTCTCCACTTGTTCGCAATATTGCAAAAGCAGAGCATATTTCAGTGGCTGAATTAGAATCAATTTCAGGCACTGGCGCTAACGGAAGAATCACTAAAAATGATATTTTAGCTTACATCCCTAACAAAGGAAAACAGGCAACTGCTGTTGTAGCAGAAAATAAAACCGAGCAGCCACTTGCAAAAGTAATAGCCCCTTCCAATGGAAATGGAGCTTCCCACAGCAAACCTGCTATCAGTTTAAATGCAGGTGATGAAGTGATTGAAATGGATAGAATGCGCAAACTTATAGCCGATCACATGGTAATGAGTAAGCACACTTCAGCCCATGTTACTTCATTTGTTGAAGCCGATGTTACCAATGTGGTACTTTGGCGCGAAAGAGTAAAGAAGGATTTTGAAAAGCGCGAAGGCGAAAAATTAACCTTCACTCCTATTTTCATTGAAGCCTTAGCTAAAGCGATCAAAGATTTCCCGATGATAAATATTTCCCTTGATGGTACAAAAATCATCAAAAGAAAAAATATAAACATTGGAATGGCAACCGCTTTACCATCAGGTAACCTAATTGTTCCTGTTATAAAAAATGCAGATACATTGAATCTGATCGGACTTACAAAACAAGTAAATAGTTTAGCTAATCGTGCTCGTAACGGGAAACTAACTCCTGACGATATTCAAGGCGGGACCTATACCATTTCTAATGTTGGTTCTTTTGGCAATGTTATGGGCACGCCAATTATTAACCAGCCTCAGGTTGCAATTTTAGCTGTTGGTGTAATAAAGAAAAAACCGGCTGTTATTGAAACGCCATCAGGTGATCTGATAGGCATTCGTCACTTTATGTATCTTTCACACTCTTATGATCACAGGGTTGTTGATGGTTCATTGGGCGGACAATTTGTGCGCAGAGTAGCCGATTATTTGGAACAATGGGATACTAAACGTGAATTTTAATTTCATATTATTTTTTCATTTGGGCGTTCCCCTTTCTAAAAAGAAAGGGGCGGGCTTTCCGTTTCAATCTTTTCTAAACAGAAAAGGATTTACGCTGCAATCCCTAACGCAGCGCTAACAATCAAATATTCACAGCAACGTTCAAGGTCATTTCGAGCGGAGTCGAGAAAGTACGAGGGGATTACAGGAATCTGATCATTTCGAATGTATTATTTGTGATCAGCACTTTTTCAAATTGATTTATTATAATTATTACCTCTCTTGGAAAAACACATTTTAAGTAAATCAACCTTTTTACGAGGCCTTCAATGTGCCAAATCATTGCATTTGTATAAAAATTTTATTCAAATGCGCGATCCCACTTCACCCGAACAAAAGGCTATTTTTAGCAGAGGTAACAATGTTGGATTACTTGCTCAGCGTCTCTTTCCTGATGGTGTTGACGCAACTCCGCAAAAGCGTTCTGATAATATTGCTGCCGTTGAAAAAACAAAGCAACTTATAAAAGATGGTGTAGAGATAATATATGAAGCTGCCTTTCAACATGGCCAGGTGCTTGCCATACTTGATATTTTAGTAAAAAAAGATAATCAATGGTATGCTTACGAAGTAAAAAGTTCCACTAAAATTTCTCAAACCTATTTACTTGATGCATCCCTACAATACTGGGTGATCACCAACTCCGGGATACCTCTTGAAGATATTTCCCTTGTCACTATTAATAATCAATATGTTAAACAAGGAGATCTAAAATTAAACGAACTTTTTAATTTTACTTCAGTTAAAAAAGAAGCGTTGCATAATCAGGTGCTGGTTGAAGAAAAAATAAATTCTTCCATGCTGGTAGCTGCAAATCCGCAAATGCCGGTGGTCGAAATTGGCGAACATTGTTTTAGTCCGTATAACTGCGACTTTATGGGTACTTGCTGGAAAAATGTTCCTAAAAATTCGGTATTTGAAATAACAGGAATTCAAAAAGCAGAACAATTTAATTTATACAATCAAGGTTTTAAAACAATAGCTGAAATTCCGGAGGTCAATGCCTTGGATAAAAACGCGAATATTCATATCCAAGCTTTTAAAAAAGGCGAAGCGAGAGTTGATATTGCTTCAATTAAAACTTTTTTAGAAAAAGTCACTTACCCGGTGTTCTTCATGGATTTCGAAAGCTTTATGCCTGCTGTTCCAATATATAATAATACCAAGCCTTACCAGCATATTCCATTTCAATATTCATTGCATTATAAAAAAGACAAAGAAGCACTTGTTGAACATTTTTATTTTTTAGCTGAACAAGGAGCTGATCCACGAAAACAATTCTTAGAAAGTTTATTAAAGCATACTGAAAATAACGGAACTATTTTAGTGTATGATGCATTAATGGAGCGCAACATATTGAATAGCTTAAAAAAAGACTTT
This sequence comes from Bacteroidota bacterium, assembly GCA_040388455.1. Taxonomy (GTDB): domain Bacteria; phylum Bacteroidota; class Bacteroidia; order 2-12-FULL-35-15; family 2-12-FULL-35-15; genus 2-12-FULL-35-15. The sequence continues at coordinate 627 of JAZKBX010000029.1, read as the reverse complement.
CCGGAATATACTGCCCAAATTGATGAACGTTTGAAACGTTTTGTTGACCTGATGTTACCCTTCCAGAATCGGAACTATTATCATCCGGCAATGAAAAACTCCTATTCGATAAAAAACATATTACATGCCCTGGTACCTGACCTTAGTTATACAAATTTAAAAATATCCAGTGGAAGTATTGCTATGGTTGCCTTTGAACACCTTCAAACCGAAACAGATCTATTCAAAATTATTGAAACAAGGGAAGATCTATTGGAATATTGCAAGCTAGATACCCTGTCAATGGTTAGGATTTTTGAAATTCTTGAAAATCAAGTGTAAGCCTCTCCCTTCCGAAAAATTTATAATCGTATCAAAGGTCAAATCATTACCGATGATGCTGCGTTAGGGATTGCAGCGTAAATCCTTCCCTTCCGCGAATTAGCGGAAGGGAAGATTGAAGCGTAAAGCCCGCCAATTCTTTTCAGAATTGGAACGCCCAATAAATTTTAATTTATAACAGCAAAAAATAATACCAAAAATTCAGTACATACGAAACGGCTCTCATCAAATAGAAATGATCTTTGCCTCTTCAACAATAACATTCAATTCACTTATCATCATTGCTGTTGCGCCCCATACGGTTAA
>JAZKBX010000028.1:0-16556 GCA_040388455.1 Bacteroidota bacterium | reverse complement strand
AATTAGCTTCACTATCCACTTCCACCATTGCTTCAGGAAGAGAAGTTTGCAGTATGTCATATCCGATTTTTGGAATGTGAGTTGTTAAAAGTCCAACTCCGGTTCTTACACATGCTTTTGCGGAAAGCACAGCTGCGCCCATTTTCCCATATCCACCTACAATTAATAACGCATGTCCGAAAACACCCTTATGTGCAATTTTACTACGCGTTTTCAAAAAAACACGCACATCATTTTTGGTGATAAAATAGTTTTTTGTTTGTGCGTGATTGATATGATCGCGATGTAAACCAATATCTAAAACAGTAAATTCACCAATGTATCCAGCCGTTTCCGGAAACATAAAAGATAATTTAGGAAATTGGAATGAAAGTGTAAAGCTTGCTTTTACAATATGATCTGTTGCCTCATTCAGCTGATCACAGTATAAACCGGAAGGAATATCAATTGAAATAACAGGTGAGGGTTGTTGATTAATAAAGCTGATAACCTCAGCAATTAATCCATCCACAGGCTTGTTCAAGCCCGAACCTAAAATAGAATCAATTATTACTTCAGGTATTCCTTCGTCCTGAAAAGACTTTAAATGAAGATCCGAAACCGCATTTATTTCTTGGATAGAAATTGTTTTAAGCGCTGAAAGCCTTTGTAAATTTACTTTAAAATCTTCCGATTGTATTTCAGAGTATCTGATAATAAAAACATTTACTTTAAAATTTCTTTCAGATAATAATCGTACGATCGCTAATCCATCTCCACCATTATTACCAAGCCCGCAAAAAATAGTAAACCTGGTTTTAGGATCGAATTGCTCTATGATCCAATTTACACAAGATGTTGCAGCACGTTCCATCAGATCTATTGAAGTAACGGGTTCATGCTCGATGGTAAATTTATCGATTTCGCGAATTTGACTGACATCAACTATTTTCATTTCAATAACTTAATGATATAACTTATAGTAATAATAGAAATGGTAAAAATGAAAGAATACTTAATGAAAACTGCACCATTCTTAAATTTAAAATATAAATGTGCAGCTGTTAAACCCAGTGTAAATAGGACGGGTAGCAAGGCCGGATACATTTTAATACTGGCAATAAAATTACCATGTAACAATTCAATAAAAGATCGCTGCATGCCGCAGCCCGGACAATCAATGCCTGATATCTGTTTATAGAAACAGGGCATCATGTGATTTTCAAGCCAGTGAGTCAATTGAAGCATTTGTATTGAAATAAAAAAGGAGCCCTACCTATTTAGGTAAGGCTCCTTTTTATTTATTTAATAGAGTATTAGTGCTTACCTAAAATATCACCCCATGGCATGGCTGTAAGAACAGTACCTATGAATGCAATATATATTACAAGAATAACGAAATACAATCCGGATAAACAAGTACCAACGATCGCACATACTTTCCCTGCTTTTAAATTTTTTAATGAAGCTTCGGAATAATTACCCGGATTTTGCTGATATAAAACATTTGCTTTCCCTGCCAGCACTAATGCTATAATACCAAGCACTAAGCCAACAATACCATAACAAAAGCAACCTACAATGGAAATAATTCCCAATACCAGAACGGCAGTTGAATTAGGCAGTTGTTGTTGTCCCAAGGGCTGTGCAAATTGCTGGTTGAATTGTTGATTTACGTTTTCCTGATTTGGTGTACCCTGATTTTGATTTTCCATAAACTGTTTTAGAATTTTAATTAATTTGTTACCGAAAATAGTAAAGTTTTAGCAATCTCAGAAAAATATTTATGATTTAGTTATTTGATCATGAATATTTAAGATCTGTGGAATAATCAATTGTTGTTCATCATTATGGATCACAAATTGTGAACGCTTTATTTTTTCATCATCATTTAGCTGGTTACTGATTCGCAGTTCAACTTCCGCCTTGGTTACCTTGTCCCGTTGCATTGTTCTGCTTATTTTTAGTTCCAAGGGGGCTACCACAGCAATAACTTTATCAACTAATTTATATGAACCACTTTCGAATAAAATAGCGGCTTCTTTTAAAATATATTTTTGGGTTGAATGTTGTTGTAACCAATTCTCGAAATGCTCCCGAACAGCAGGATGAACAATGGAATTAAGCTTTTCTAAATTTTCTTTATTGTTAAAGACCAGGGATGCTAATTTTTTTTTGTCGATTTTCTTCTCATCATTTAAAACACTATTGCCAAAGGTGTTTATAATGTTCTTTTTTACTTCTAAGTTTGAATCTAAAATTTGTTTCGCTTCAATATCCGCATAATAAACAGGCACACCAAGCAATTCAAAAACTTTACAAACGGTAGTTTTTCCGCTTCCAATACCGCCTGTTATTCCAACTTTTATCATTATCTGTTTAATAAATGAACTTTATTTTGTTTTAACCCCCTGACAGGGTTTCAAACCCTGTTAGGGGTAAAGGAGAAACAATTTACATTCAATCGTACAGGGCAAGATCCATATATGAAAACTTTTGCTTTGGTTTAACCCTAACAGGGTTTGAAACCCTGTCAGGGGCTAAGTTTTTAGATGCCCCTACTTCACTGCCACCTTTGTTTTCCGGAAAGCAAAATTTAAAATGTTGTCAATAAAGTCGTAAGGTTTATAGCCCTCAAGTGCGCTTTGATGAAAAATGCAGGTAGCAGGCGTCATTCCTGGCAAGGAGTTTACTTCTATAAAAATTACTTCCACCCTGTTCACATCATAAATGCGCACAAATGCATCTATACGCGTATAACCATTTATGTTTAATAGTTTAGCGGCTTCTCCTAATTTCTGTTTTACTATTTCAGAAATTTGCTGGCGTTCGGTTTTTATTTTTGAATAACGTGCTGGCGTGATGTTTTGACCTTGTCCGGCTAAAAATTTTTCTTCTAATGATAAAACTTCGCCTCCGCTCAATGCTTCAGAAGCTTCAAAAACATCGTAAATAATATTGCCCTGAGCATCATACCTGGTAAGCATTCCACCTGTAATTTCAAGAAAATGATTTGCATCCCGTTTGCTTATTAACTCTTCAACAAGGAGTACTTGCTTTCTTGGAAACTCTTCTTTATCCTTGATATGCAGTACTTGAGCCGCAGCAGCATCTAAATTTTCCTGTTTACGGAAAATTAATTTTGCAAAAGCTTCAAATTCTTCTATTGTTTTTATTTTACGTACAGCTGATGAACAGCCATCATCCACTGGTTTTGCAATAAATGGAAAATGAATTTTTTCTTTAATAGTGCTCAGTACTTCATTTTTATTGGCGTTCCAAGCTTCATCTGAGATCAATAAATGTTCAGCGATTAAAAATCCGTTTTGTTTTAAAATTTCATTGGTGCGGTATTTATCAATTGTGATCTGTGAGCTTTCCACACCTGAACCATTGTAAGGTAACCCAACTTGTTCCAATTGGGCTTGTACGGCACCATCTTCGCCAGGGCGACCATGCAAAGCAATAAAAACGCAATCCACCATCTTGGATAGATCCTGATAGGTTAATCGTTTTGGTTTAGCTAAATTATCGGTACTTGAATATTTTGTAGTAATGTTGGAACACTCCTCTATAATTTTTTTAACCAGATCGTGTATCTTGTAATTTTCAATCTTATCTTTTATGTCATCAGCATTATCCTTCAACAGAATATTTATCGGGATCTGATACATAATGTGTTCATCGGCATCACCTGTAAGGAATACCGGTATAGGTTCATACTTTGTTGAGGACGCTAATTTTTCATAAATATTTCTTCCACTTTCCACAGAAATATGTCGCTCAGAAGAATAGCCGCCCAAAATTACAGCCACCTTAATTTTATTGGTAGTTGCGGCCTTATCTTCTTTAATTGAATTGTCCAATGTTAATAATAAATTATCAAACGCTCCGCTGTTTTTGCTGGCTATGATCCGCTGTGCAAGCGAAGTACGAATAATATATGTTAAAAACTGTGATGGGTTTAAACCGATTTCTGCTGCCTGATGAAAGAAAAATGAGGATGGCATCATTCCTGAAGTAGTATTCGGGTCGTTCAAAAATATCTTTCCTTCATTCGAAATAAAGCCGTCTATCCTTGCGTAAACATCAAAGTTTAAAGCGTAAAATAAACGTTCACATTCTTTACGTATCGCTTGTATTTGATCATTGGGCAGATCAATGGGAGTAATCTTACGAGAAAGACCGGGTAAATATTTTGAGCGGTAATCGAATAATTCTTTTCCTTTTCTGATCTCCGTTGGTGGCAAGGCAATTACTTCAGCCTTTAATTTTTTTTCTTTTTGCAGATCGTCAGTATCCTGAAGTACGATGCATGAAAATTCTTTTCCTTCAATAAAACCTTCAACAAGAACTTTACTTTCGCCATCAAGGGCTTCCAGAACAGCACCTTCTTTTTCGGTTTCAAAAAGTATGTTTAAATAATCGATAAGGTCCTGCGGATGATAACAGATATTAGATAGAGGATTTAAACTTTCAACTTTCAACTTCGAAGTTTCAACTCTTATTGGCATTCCGATACCTTCACGAATATCAGCAAGTACACGAATGAACTCGTTTTTTTGTTCTGAATTTAATTTTTTCCAATCGTTTGCATCCACCCATTTTGTAAAAAAAGCCTTTTCAATGGCTTCCATAAATTTAAAATTGTCGTCATCATGTACAATAGTAATTCCAATGGAAGAACCTTGATTAGCGGGTTTTATGACCATTGGAAATCCAACTTCTTTTTTTGCTTTTTCGAAAAGACCTTTGCAATGCCCTTTAATATAGCTTTTTCTATCAATAGTAAAAAAGGCAGGACTGTTAAATCCTGCATTTACCATCATACGTTTTTGTACACTTTTATCGATACCGATTGCCGAGGACAGAATTCCCGCACCTGAATAGGGTATTCCTAAATATTCAAACAAGCCTTGTATCTTACCGTCTTCGCCAAATGGACCGTGCAAACATAAAAAAGCGAAATCAAAATATTTTTTTAGATCTCCCGGTTCAATTTTTCGCCCTATTTTATTGATCAACTCACTCTGCTGTTCGGAAGATAGTTTACCGATCTGCTCAGCATAAATTTGAAAATCACCTTCTTTATTCGGTATAAATTCCGCTGGAGGATAAAAATCACGGATGCTTCCTTTATAAACAAATTCCCAATTAAGTAAAACAAAATTTCCAAAGCTGTCAATAAATATCGGAACAGCTTCGAACAATGATTTATTCAGATTATCGTAAACAGTTCTTCCACCGGCAAATGATATTTCGCGCTCTTTAGAAAAACCTCCGAAAATGATTCCTATTTTCATATATATTTTTTGACACGCCCTTCGACAGGCTCTGGATGACACAATTAAAAACTGAAATTAAAATTGCGTGAATTGATGATAGTTATTGGAATTTGTGGCTTTTTGTTTTTTACAAATTTAAAATTAAGCAAAGGAGATTTTTAGTCTAACCGATTCAAGTATTCAACAAGTTTATTAACTGCCAATGCGCGGTGGCTTATTTTATTTTTTTCTGAAAGATCCATTTCAGCGAAAGATATTTTTCTCTTTAAATCAGATCCTGCCTCTCCTGACCTCTCCTCCAGCCCATTCCCAATGGGAGAGTGATTAAGGCTGAGATCAGGGGCAAAAATAGGATCGTAACCGAAACCTTCAGTGCCCTGTTTTTCAGTTAGCATCGTTCCATTAATTATTCCTTCAAACTGAACTTCTTTGCCATCCAAAACCAATGAAATAACTGTTTTAAAACGAGCTTTCCGATTAGTAACACCTTTCATCTCCTCAAGGATCTTATTCATATTGTCGTCTGCATTTTTACTCTCACCTGCATAACGCGCAGATAACACACCGGGGCGTCCTTCAAGCGCTTCAACTTCTAACCCTGTATCATCTGCAAAACAATTGACTTGGTACTTATTGTAAACATAAAAAGCTTTTTGAGAGGCGTTGCCTTCAATGGTAGCTTGCGTTTCAGGTATTTCTTCTGTGCAGTTAATATCGGTTAGCCCCAATACCTTAATGGCAGAGGGAATCAATGCCTGAATTTCTTTTATTTTGTTCTTATTTGCCGTAGCGAAAACTATTTCCATCAATTTGAAAGGGGCTAATTTGAAATGTGAAATTTTGATTCTGTCTTCAATACATTCCACGAAAAATGTATATAAACACAAGTAATTCAAAGATAATGAAACATTTTTGTTTCAACAAGCAGATTCATCTTGGAGTTGGGGCTACAAATTTTCTTTTTACAGTTTCAACAATGTAAGTCGGGGAAAACCTGAAATAACCAAATAAAAGTATGGATAAATTGGATTTTGTGCCGTAATCATAGTAGTTGTGGCAACTGGGTCTTTACTATTTTTAGTATCTTTGTATTAAATCTTATAAAATGGAATCTGTGTTAAATACTATTGAAGAAGCAATTGCTGATCTTAAAGCAGGTAAGGTAATAATCGTTGTTGATGATGAGGATCGTGAAAATGAAGGCGATTTTATTGCTGTTGCCAATAAAGTGACTCCCGAGGTTATTAATTTTATGGCAACTCATGGTCGCGGACTTATTTGTGCGGCAATTACAGAAGAGCGTTGCGAGGAGCTCGGTCTTGAAATGATGGTAAGTAACAACACGTCACAAAATACTACTGCTTTCACTGTTTCTATTGATCTACTTGGAGATGGCTGTACCACAGGGATTTCGGCAAGCGATCGGTCTAAAACAATTCAGGCACTGGTTAATCCTAACACTAAACCTGAAGAATTTGGTAAGCCAGGTCATATCTTTCCGCTAAAAGCCAAAAAAGGTGGTGTATTGCGTAGAGCAGGCCATACAGAAGCTACAATTGATCTTGCACGTATTGCAGGTTTTGAACCAGCAGGTGCATTGGTTGAAATAATGAATGAAGATGGAACTATGGCTCGCTTGCCACAGTTGCTTGAAATTGCTAAGAAATTTGATCTTAAAATAATTTCTATTGAGGATCTGATCGCTTATCGTATTAAAAACGAAAGTATCATTACAAAAGATGTTCAGGTTAAAATGCCAACTCAATGGGGAAATTTTGAATTGATCGCTTATCGTCAAACTACTAACGATCAGGAGCATTTGGCCTTAATAAAAGGAACCTGGGATAAAGATGAGCCCGTATTGGTGCGTATGCACTCCTCTTGCTTAACAGGGGATGTATTTGGTTCTTGTCGCTGTGATTGTGGCCCACAATTACAAAAATCAATGGAAATGATTGAAAAGGAAGGGAAAGGGGTGATCGTATATATGAACCAGGAAGGACGAGGAATTGGGTTGTTAAATAAATTAAAAGCATATAAATTACAGGAAGAGGGACGCGATACCGTTGAAGCCAATATTGAATTGGGTTTTGGAATGGATGAACGTGATTATGGGGTAGGTGCACAAATATTGCGTGATCTGGGCGTTACTAAGATTCGACTGATGAGTAATAATCCCAAAAAGCGTGCAGGACTTATTGGCTACGGATTAGAAATTATAGAAAATATTGCAATTGAAATTGAATCGAATGAACATAATCGGTTTTATTTGCAAACAAAGCGTGATAAAATGGGACATTCCTTGAAATTAGATAAATGAAAATAATTTGAAAATGTGCTAATGAAATTTTCAAATTAGCACATTTTCAAATTATTTTTATTTCTTCTCCTTACTTTTTCTGTTTTTTATGTTACTTAAATATCGTTTGAACAACTCCCCCACTGTGTTAAATTCTTCTCTGTAAAATACTCCAACTCCCCGGGTGTACGGCCCGCTTGAATATATCTGATTAATATCATTGGCTCTGTTAAACGCTTTAACTCTGAACTTACCATCATCAGTTAGTTTGTAATCAATATTTACGTCTCCCACAAAATTGTTTGCATTTTGGGTATTAGGAGTATTTCTTCCTACGTTACCATCTATTGATAGCTTATCATTAAATAATTGGGTGGATAAAGCCAGTTCCAGCTCATCTTTACTGATCTCATCACCGGGGCGATAATTTACACCCACATCAAAATCGTTGCTTATTTTACTTAACATATTACTGAACTGGTTGGAGAGCAATTCGCTGGTGTTGGCTCCTGCAACAGATCCTACAGTGGGCCCTCCACTATTACCTGCAATTGAATAAGGTGTTACAAAGCTATTAAGAATAAGCAATGAAAAAATCTGGCGGTTCATCTCAGCATCCGTATTAATATAGTTCATAACGGTTTGGCTTATTGTTGCATCAACCGTAGGTAATCCAATATTGAAATTAATTTCAGGCGATAAAAGATCACCTGTCATTAAAAGTTTTAAGTCTACCGGGTATCGTTTTTTCAAAGTGCTTGACGAATCATCAGGGAAAAATGGTTTAAGAGAAGCGCGGGCTTTATAAACAGTACTCAGATTAATATCTGCTTTATAAGGGATCCCGCTCCATTTAATGACTCCACCTTTTTCAAGATCAAATCTCTTGTTGATTATATTTTTAAGCGTAAACAAATAATCGCCACCTTCGATCACATAATCTCCATACATTTTAAAATCACCCTTAGTAGTAATTTCCAAGTTAATATTTCCATTACCTCTGCTTCTGATAATATCCCCTACTTTTTGGTCGAATATTAATTGAACTTCTGCATCAGGAGTAACTTCCAGATCAAAATTAAGTGTAAGCCCGCCAAGTTGTACTTTGTAATTGTTTTTTATATCAAGGCTGCTGTCTTTTTTTATGAAAGTGATAAAATCAGTTGAACTGAGTTCTCCCGGACCTGAAAGTGGTATATAAAATTTGGTCAGTTCTGTTTTAGAAAGCATATTCAATTTATCCGGTTTATCATTGGTAACAATACTCTCGGTTTTTACATTAGCTGCAATTGAAATGTTATCTGTATAGCCCGAAATATTAACTATTCCTGAAACATAGGCTTTACCATAATATAAACTGTTATTTGCTTCAGTTGTATTCAGGCACATGAATTTTTGTGGCTGAAGATCAAAATCGAGTTGAAAATTTTTAAAATTTGTATGATATACCTTGCCTGTAACAACTGCTTTATTATGATTGATGTCAAAAATGTTTAAGTTCTCCACCCCAAATGAATTATTATTGATGATAATATCATGTGAAAAATTATAGGTAGTATTTAAATAACCAACAGTTATTTTTTTTGCATTAACATGCAGCACTCCTGATACTTTAGGTTCTAAAACAGAGCCTTTAATTTCAACATTTCCTGCAAAAAAACCTTTAAAGTTTGGACAATAATCTTTGATGAATGGTTCAAATAGTTGTAATTGCATTGCTTGCAGGTCAAGCTTCATATCAATATTGTCTTTCGTTTTTTTAGGGTAATAATATCCTGAAAATAAAATATTAGGAACAATTCCTACTGTAAATGAACCGTGCAAATACAGTGCTTCTTTGGTGTTATCCCAAATCGTTTTTATTGCGCCATCACCCATTGCATTATCATTAATGGAAAGTGAAGTGAAATTATTATTGCTCAACAATAAAAGTTCATGAAACACATCAGATAAAACAGATTCACCATTTACTCGTCCTCTGAAATTTACCCCTGAAGGTTTTGTAAACAAATTCAAATTAGCCAGATTAAAATTTGTAAGAGATAATTTTAGTTGATCTGTTTTATTGTCGGATATTATTCCATTCAAAGCAATAGATTGGCTTAGGTTCTCAACTATAAGTTCCTTTACCGTTATATAATTCGAATCAATAACTATTTCATTCGTTTTAGTGATTTCCCAGGTAGAATCAGATAAAACAAATTGTGATGGTAATATTTTTAGTTCTATTATTTTTTTGGGATTGAAATGCACCAAAGCTTTTATATCACCCTTGTTTGCATTTTTTGATTTATTGTCCCATTTTAGCTCTAAATTTACACTGTCGGAATCAGTTGATGTAACGATATTAAAATCCCTTAGCAAGGTGCTATCGCTTAAATATAGATTCTCGCAGCCGGTGGTGATCTGTAAGCCCTTATCAGTTTTTGCATTTAAATTCCAATTCTTTACAACAAAATCAGCAAAGGTAATTTTGGTTGAATTGCCGGTAAGATATAACTCATTTGTAACTGAATTGAAATTCCCTTTGATCAATGTTTTTGGTGCAATGGTTATTTTAGGGGCGAATAATTGTGTAATAGGATCTGCTTTTTTTAACAAAACACTATATTCAAAAATCTGAGGTGAAATGTTTTTCGGATACGACTTTTTATTAAAATAAGAAGGTAAATAATTGCTTAATAATTTTTCAATGGATACCGGTAAATCCAAAATTTTGAACTTTCCAACCATTTTTGCATCCATTAAATCCGAAAATATTTTAATTGTTTTTACTCCATTTTCTTCTTCCGAAACAAGATTAAATGCACTTGACTTATAGGTCTCCTTATCTTGTTGATAGATCGTATTATCAAAATTTATCCGTCCAATTAAATTATCAATATTGTTGCCTGTAACATTGATTATCACTTGTGTTGAAAGGTTTGTTTTTTTTGTTGATTTAATAAAATTCAAGGCGGCCAGATCAGCCCTGTTAAGTGTAGTAATAAAATCGAGGTTCGGTAATTTGCCTGTGAAATCTACTTTTCCATTGAAATCAAAATCAATATTATCGTCTTTTACATTTAGCTTTCCTTTAAAAATCTGCTTTGCAATGTTGCCTTCAATTGCAATGTTCTTGTAGGTATAGTTATTAAATTCTAAACTGTTAATTGTTCCTTTCAATCCGGCAGCAATTTTTTCAAGCGTTAAGCCCGATCCATCAATAGTTACATTTGCAGTTGCTTTACCTATTATATCCGTTCCAAAAAATGCTCCGAAATCAAAGTTTGTTGATTTTAATTTTCCTTTGTAAAATTCTTTGTTTTTTTTCTCATCATGATTTACCGCAAGATCTGTTGACAAATTTCCTAATGCAGACGAAAAATTACCATAGGCATAAAAGTCGTTATATAAACCTGTGAACGTTCCTTTAAATTTCATGTTACCCAGTTTTGCTATATTACTTGGTACATCTAGTGTTTGACTTGTTTCAAAAGGCGGCATTGCTAATTGTTTCAAATCATAGTAGTTGGTTTTTAATTGTTCAATATTGAGGTAAATAACTGTTTCATCAATTTTAGGCAGACCGGTTAATTTTATATCGCCAATAAATTGTGTTGCAGTATTAGCTAATAAAATATTCATTTTTTTTCCGCGCAAATCATTGATTTTTCCGCTGATCTTTCCGGAAATGATCAGCTTTTTATTCAAGCCTTTGAGGTCCGGAGCAAAGAAGGAAATATCACTCATTTCTAAAATGGAATGATCGAAGTCGGCTTTTAAATATACCTGGTTAATGAAATCATTAAAATCATTGTAACGGCTGTATTTAAAGGTTAGATCAGTAGTAATTGTGCTCTCTGGTGTTTTTATTCTCAATTCATCCAATTGAATACCAACCGGACTGATTTTTGCATAACAGCTTAAGTTTTTCAGTATAAAACCACTTTTTTCAACTACTGATAAATAATCAATTGTGGTGTGAATAGTATCCTCAACAAAACGGATATCTGCGAACCGGCTATTAATTTTACTTGCTTGGATATCAGAATAATTGATGCCAAATGATTGAACAGTATCGTGCTCGTTTCGATACGTAAAATCACTGTTTAATAATGTTACTTCTCTAAACCTTATATCCCAGGGAGGGGATGGGCTTCCTTTTGTGGTATCGCCTGTATCAAAAGCATCAATTATAAACTGAAAATTCAGATCCTCATCTGTTTTATATTTTACCAGGGAGGCTTTAGTATCGAATAAAACTAAATTGTAAACATTTATTTTACGTTGTTTAAAATTGATGTTGCTGATGTCTAATTTCAGTTCTTTTGAATACAGCAACGTATCGTGATGCAGATCTTCTACATAAAGATCTTTAAATACCAGTTTTTTAAAGAATTCAATATCAATACTTCCTATTTCAACACGGGTTTGTAACTTATCCGACAAATATATTGCTGTTTTTTTTGCGGCATATATTTGTACACTGCGTATTTGAATAAGCAAAAACAAAACTATCATCAAAAAGATGATGGTTGCTATTAACCTAAATAATATGTTAGTGAGTTTTTTAATATCTTTGTTTATAAAGTTGAAAGTTACAAAGTTAAATTTAAAAGTTAAGAGGTGGACCAAAAGTTAAAGCAACTTTAAACTTTCAAACTAATTTAATATGAGCAAAAGTATCATCATTTTAGGTATTGAATCATCATGTGACGACACTGCTGCTGCTGTTATTAAAGACGGCAAATTGCTTGCCAATATTGTGGCTACTCAAAATATTCATAAAGCTTACGGTGGAGTTGTTCCTGAACTGGCATCCCGTGCGCATCAGAAAAATATTATTCCTGTAGTAGATCAGGCATTAAAACAAGCCGGAGTTGGGAAGCATGAATTAAGTGCTATCGCTTTTACCAGAGGGCCCGGTTTAATGGGGTCTTTGATCGTTGGAATATCATTCGCAAAAGCATTTGCATTGGGTCTTGATATCCCTCTTATTGAAGTAAACCATATGCAAGGCCATATATTGGCGCATTTTATTGAAGAAGCGCCTCCCGTCCTCCCCGAAGGGGAGCAGGGGCTCCTCGCTAAGCCGTCTGCTTTGGGTGCGTGTGTTGGTACTCCTCCCCTTGGGGGAGGTCGGGAGGGGCTTAGGTTAGGAGGGGCCCCCACTTTCCCTTTCCTGTGTTTAACAGTTTCCGGAGGGCATACCCAAATAGTATTGATAAATGATTTTTTTGAAATGAAAGTAATTGGCGAAACTATTGACGATGCCGCAGGAGAAGCATTTGATAAAGCTGCAAAAATCATGGGATTACCTTACCCCGGTGGACCATTGATTGATAAATATGCCAAAGAAGGTGATCCAAAGGCATTTGCTTTTTCAAAGCCGAAAGTTCCGGACCTCAATTTTAGTTTTAGCGGATTAAAAACAGGTTTTATGAATTTTATCAATAATGAAACGGCTAAAAACCCCAATTTTGTTGAAGAGCGCAAGGCAGACATTTGTGCTTCCATACAACGCACCATTATTGATATACTGGTGAACAAGCTAAAAATGGCTGCTCAACAAAATAATATCACTCAAATTGCTATTGCCGGTGGTGTATCTGCTAATTCCGAACTGCGAGGCACCTTACACGAATTAGCCAAACAATTGGGATGGCAGGTTTTTATACCTAAATTTGAGTATTGTACTGATAATGCGGCAATGATCGCTATAACAGGTTATTATAAATATTTAAAACAAGATTTTACAACTCAGGCAATTGCGCCTTTGCCGAGGTACTCATTAGGGTAATAGGATTGATTTTATGTTTTTTATTTTATTCAATGCAGTTTATGAGATTAAAACAATTAAAATATTTCATTCTGATTTCATTGATGCTCACTTGTGTTATTGCCAGTGCTTTTGTGGATGGCGATACAATTAGAATAAAACCCGGCCCATTACCTAAAAAAGTTGTTCCTCTGCAGCCAGTTCTCTTAAAAACCAATCCGCTTGCCATTTTGTGGGGGCCGATACCGTTTACTTCTGAATATCGTTTAGTTGCTGAAATTACAACCGGAAGTAAACAATCTTCACAACTGGGAATTTCGTATCTAACTACAAGTCCGCTTTGGAAAACAATTGAAGCGGCTGCGAAAATACCAGGTAAATATCACTTTATAGCAAGAGGTTGGCGCGTGCAGGTTTCACATAAATTTTATCTGATAAGCCGTAAAAAATATGCACCGTTCGGGTTTTATATTTCGCCAAACGTATCCTATTCTAATGCTCACCTGTCAATTGGTTTACAACGATTTTACAGGCAAAATTATTTGGATTTCAGGCACTTTAATGCCAATATTTTAGTTGGTGTGCAAATGGGCAGAAATTCCCGTTTTACAATGGATATTTTTGGTGGAATGGGGTATAAAAAGAATACCGTTCTTTCTCATACCACCAGTTATATGATAATTCCTTATGATACCGAGGATTTTGGAAGGTTCTATAACTCCAATATTAAACTTGTATTCGGTATTAATTTTGGCTATGCTCTTTATTGAGTTTCAGGAAAGTACTTCTGAAAACTTAAAATTATAAGTGCGCTGTTACGATATCGTTGAGGCCGGATATACGTTTAGTAAATGTATATGTTCCTTTTGAAAAATTATTCACCGGCCATCCGCCCCATAAAAGGATATTTCCCTGACCATCTTTGTAATTGTATGCGGCAGTAGTTTCATTGTCAAATTCCCAGATCATCGTATTTCTTTCTTTAGAGTTATCGATTTTAGGGACAGTCACTTTCACATTAATAAATTTGTGATAAATAACCTGTTGCAACCAACCCTGTCCTACACCCATAATTGTTAAAACATCTGTTAAACCTCCCGCAAGCGCGGTAGCTTGCAGTTTTGCTTCAACTGTAAAGCGTGTTGGATTCCCTGCTTCTACAAAATATTCACCGGTATTAAATCTAAAATTTGCGTAATCAAATGCTTGTTTAATTTTTGCATTTGCTGTAACCCATTGGCTGCCTCCATAAACCGAGTATGTAAACAAGGGACCTTGTGTTCCAACCATTCCATTGTCGTCAGTTAATTGAATTGCCGTTACCGGGAAAGCAACAATACCTAAAATATTGTTACCCGACCCATCAGTTGCAGCGGTGAGCTCCCATGTACCTTGCATCAATACTTTGGTAGGTGGTTCTACTTCTTCTTTTTGACATGCCGTAATACATAAAAGAAGTGAAATGAAAATAGTTCCAAGAAAAAGTTTGTTTTTTAGCATGGCTACAATGTTTTACTTTGATTGGATATTATTTATAAGTGATTATATCATTAAATCAATTAATATGCCATAAAATAGATCAGAGAATGAGATGTGAGATTTTAAATACTCACATCTCATCTCCTGATATATGAAGGTTTAAGCAATTTTATACATCCAATTGTGAATGTCTTCTGCACGGCCTTTGCGGATATCCTCTAATTCTTTTGCAACACGTTGTGAGAACATTTGGCCCTCAATACCCGGTAATACATAATCTTTTCCTTCAAAACCAATTGTTGAAATATGTGCAATGGTTGCTGCTGTACCAGTACCAAAAGCTTCTTGTAGGGTTCCGTTTTTATGAGCATCTATTACTTCATCAATACTGATTTTGCGTTCCTGAACTTTTACTTTCCAATCTCTTGCAAGCGTCAATACACTATCGCGTGTTATACCAGCTAAAATAGTATCACCCAATGGTGCAGTGATCAATACATCATCGATCACAAACATTAAGTTCATAGTTCCAGATTCTTCCAGATAACGATGATTGCGTGCATCCGTCCAAATGATCTGGTCATAACCTCTTTGCTGAGCAAGTTTGGTTGGATATAAAGAACGGCCATAATTACCGGAGGCTTTAACAAAACCAACACCACCTTCAACAGCACGTATAAAATTGGTTTCTACCAATACTTTTACCGGTTTGTTATAATACACACCGCCTGGAGAAGTAATGATATAAAACTTGTACGTATCAGATGGTTTTACACCGATAAATTCATCAGTTCCAATAATAAAAGGACGTAAATATAAAGAGGCACCATCAGCTGTAGGCACCCAATCTTTATCCATGTGAACCAATTGTTTTAGACCTTCAATGAAATATTCCTGAGGAATGCCGGGCATACACATTCTATCAGCTGATATATTAATTCGTTTGTGGTTATCAAAAGGACGGAAAAGTGATACTTCACCTTTATCATTTTTATAGGCTTTCATACCTTCAAAAATAGCTTGTCCGTAATGAAGTGCGGATGTGGAAGGGCTCATTGGTACAGGACCATAAGGCAATATTTGTGCATCACCCCATTGATTATTTTTATAATCAACTACAAACATGTGGTCAGAAAAGATCTTACCAAATGTCAGGTGTTCAAAATCAAGTTCATTTATTCTTGACTTGGAAATTTTTTGAACCTTAACTTCAATAGTATTTGCTGTTATCATTAAAATAGGAGTTTGTTTATTTTGATAAAAATAAGTATTTTATTTATTCAAAACAATTTTCCGGTCTAAATTAGACGAATAGGAGAATATTAAAGTTGAAATTAAATGAAATATGACGGAAGGATGTAATAAGAGGATAGGAAGATGGTACTATTACAAAAAATCATAGGTATTGCTCCAACACACCTAATCCTTGTCGGAGGATAGTAAAGTCACCATTGGTACAATCAACAACTGTTGAAGCCTGGTTGTTTCCGTAACCACCTGCAATAACAATATCTACCTGATCCTTGTATTTTTCATAAATTAATTCAGGGTCGGTGGTATATTCAACTATTTCATCGTCATCATGAACAGAGGTGGTCATGATGGGGTTACCTAATTGTTTTACTATTTCAAGGCAAATAATATTATCCGGGATACGAATACCAACTGTCTTTTTTTTGCTTCTGAATATTTTAGGAACATTGTTATTGGCTTCCAGTATAAATGTAAAAGGTCCGGGAAGAGCCTTTTTCAT
>JAZKBX010000027.1:0-11412 GCA_040388455.1 Bacteroidota bacterium | reverse complement strand
ATAATAAACATAGAGCAAAGGAATGAAGGCAGTTAGGATGTAAAATACAAAAGCCAATGGAATGTTTTCTCCCTCACTTAAATGCATATCAAAAAATGCAATACTCGCTTCCCTGATCACAAAATAATTTCCGGCTAAATAAAATATGATCAGTGCAAGCCATTCGAAAACTTCAATACATTTTTTCCAATGAAAAAGAGTTTCTTTCTGTTTTTGTTTTATTGCAAAAAAATAAACAGGAACTGATATGATCATTAATGCGAAGGGCATAATTAGTTTCGCGATCTCACCGAGTTTTAAAAGAGATAAAAAAAAGATAACATAGATACAAACAGCTAATACTAAAGTAACGAACCTATCGGCATAACGGACAATTGCCGCTATTAAGAAGGGTAAAGCAAGTACACAGAAAAGTAATACAACATTATATGGTCCAAATCCATTATCAATGAGAATCCCGATGGCGGTTAATACAAAACCTAATGCCGAATACAAAAGGCATTCATCCACTCCGGCACGATACACCTTTTTGTTCTTTATAAAATATTCCAATAAAAAAACACAGCCAACAGAAAATAAAAGACAGGTAAAAACAAAAAATCCGGTTTCGGGATTCACATCCAGTAATACAAAGAACAGGCTATAAAAACCAACAGCAGCAGCAATAGCAATAAATGTAAAAACAAACAAACCAATTTTTATAAAAAGGTTGGGGGAATAAAATCCCGTGGTGTAATTTTTTAAAATGTCATTCATCTGCTCAGATGAGATGAGCTGTTTGCTAAACCATTGTTTTGATTTTTTTACAATGGAACTATTACGCAGAAAAGAAGGATCGTAGGCTATCATTTTTTTATACGGAGTATTTTTTTGTAATTAATAAAAAAGAGTATGATCCCGGCACAAGAAGCTGCCACATAAAAGAAGCCAAGCAATAGTATTTCTCCATTTAGTGGTATGAATGAAAAAATGCAATAGGTTAATCCAATATAGCTATACACAATTGATAAAAGTAAAAACAAAAAAGAATGCTGTTCAATGGCGTATTTAATATAATAAAAACTGGTGGCTGCTAAAAATAAAAAGCTGATCAGTTTATACGGCTGCCCAAATAATGCAGCTAAAGTGGCAATAAATAAAATGTTTGCTGCAAAGTTATTATAGCTAAATCCAAAATGTTTTTTGATGTTTTTTTTGTCGGAGTACATTGCAAATCCAGCGATCAACAATCCTATTGAAATGCAGGAGAAAATAATGGATGTATCCGAAAAGTTGTTGTTTTGCAGCAGGTCGAGAGGTGTAATGGAAAGTCCGGCCCAGGCTGCAAGACCTGTTATTCCTAAGCTCAGAACACCTTTATGGTCGAAGGCGTAACCACAAATAAAAAAAAGAATTGTTGGGAAAAATATGGCGATGCCATAATGTAAACCAAATACATTGTATTGAGCCTGTATATAAGCTATGAATATTCCGAAAAGCAAACATGCCAACAAAACAACGTAATCGAAAAAAGGAGAAGGATGTTTTGTTTCTTCGTGTGCATAAGGCAGCTTGTTTTTATACCCATAATAGAACGAGCCAATACACAAGATGGCAATAAGTATTAGTATTGCCTGATGCCCGATGGTATCAATATTGAGGTAAATGAGTATACCGATACCGGATGTAAATAAAAGAATACCTAAATAAAGAAGCGTGCGTAGTTCCCAATGAACTGAAAGTGGTTTGTTACTTTCATATTCATCAATGGCAGCAGTTTGCGCATCGGATAAAATGCCATCAATATTCAGCTGTGTGAGTTCCTTCATATATACTATAAATATAATTAAAAAATTAAAACCTTTTACGTTAACCATTCTGCTTTTTGAATTTATTAACTGGTTCCCTTCTTTTAGCAAAAACGATCTGTCTATTTACACTGGACCCCTTCGCTGAAATTGATTTTTTTATTGTGTATCTTTTTTACCTTTTTGCATTATTAGAATAAATCAAGATAAGTGGAGACCAGCCACCACTCATTTAGTTCATTATATTTAATAAAATGTTTTCGGCAATGTTAATTTTATCAAATAAAAACAGCACATTGCAATGCTAAAAATCATTATACGTCAAAGGGATCTGTCAATTTACAGACGACAGCTGAATAGGAAATTAAATTATATTCAAAATTAAACACACACACACACACACCATGAAAAAAACAGCCCTTCTTCTCATCATTACATCTTTGGTAGCTTGTAACAATAAAACAAGTGAAGATCCCAAGAATAACAATTTACTCTGGGCAGAAAATGTCTGGTCAACCCTTCCACTCGAAACGGAAACTGTTTGGGAAAAGTCTGACCTTACCAATGCTGCTAACAAATTCGACAGAGAAAAATTAATTGGATCTATTACTGATGCCCTTTTAGCCGGTAAACTAAAAGCATATACCAATTACCCGGATCAGGAATTATCATTGAAAGAAATAGAAAATATACTTGTTAGCTGGGACTCAACAAATGTAACAGAAGACCCACATAACCCCGGCACTATGATCTCTTCGCCAATCAAATATCAATTAAGCGGGTGGTCATTCCCGTATTTAAAATTTAATGAAAAAATTGAGTTGGATACTTTGACATATAGCATAAGTAAAAAGGTTTCTTACGCCACACTATATATTTATAAGAGCACAGAGACGGGTGAAACTTTAGGGGTCAAAAAATTGTTTGATGTTAAATTCAATGATTGATAAATGTTTTGCCGGAGCAATCTCAAATAAAAAAACCATAACGATCAGAATTTGTTCAAAATGATTATTTCCGGATTCGCGCCCATCCCATAATCCCCCATAGGCTACTACAGGCGCTAAACAAAGTTTAGCGCCTGCACTGTTGCATTACAATTTAAGAATAAAAAAATGCCAAACTTTCTTCTTATTCTGATCACAACATTTTTAATTCAAGGTCCAATCTCCATACCCATAGGTTCAGGGAACCGCCAGGATATTTCAAAGATCCATCTGACTAAGATCGGACAGTTTGGGTTGATCAGAAAAGCAAGACCAAATGTACCTGAACATTATCATACAGGAATTGACATCAAACGGCCAACCGATAATTATGAATCGGAACCTATCTTCCCAATAGCAAAAGGCATCGTAATAAGCAAAAGAACAGATGGCCCCTTTGCTAACTTAATAATTGAACATGAAATAAACGGGGTAAAACTATGGACCTTATATGAACATATTTCCGGTGTAAAGGTGAACGTTGCAGACATTGTGAATGCCAAAACTCCAATTGCGCGCTTTATGAATAAAGCGGAGTTGGATCGCTACGGTTGGCAATTTGATCATTTCCATTTTGAATTAATAAAAGTTAAACCAGGTAAAATAAAACCAAGCAATAAAACTCCTGAACGGTTTTTTAATTCGTATTCGTTGATCTGTTATAGCATTAATGATCTAAACAAATATTATTTTGATCCAATTGAATATTTCAATTATAATATCAACAAATAATAAAAGCACGCTATAAAAATCCAGAAAACACTTCTACCAAGTTTACCCACCAAAAAAAATATTTTTTTTCTCCCATCAATTAAAAAAAAATTCCGTGCCTTTTTAAATTTCCTGTTTCATTTAGCGGATAATTTAAAATGTGTGAATGATGTAATTTATTCCTAAAGTTATGTAATGTATATCCTTCACGAGGGACTGATCTTTGTAGATCATAATCTACTTATCAGAGCAGCGGCATCCTGCTAAGTAAAATCTTTTTATTTTTTTATAATGGATCAAGTAAATTGGTTTTTAATTCTTTTGAACTTCCTTGCCGGGCTTACCCTGTTTTTATTGGGAGTGTCGAATATGTCGAAAGGAATGAAAGCGCTTGCTTCGGATAAAATGAAGCAAATACTTGAAAAATTTACATCAAATGTATTTACCGGGATCTTAACCGGTGCTATTGCTACAACAATTTTAGATTCATCTTCTGTTGTGATCATTATGGTGATCGCCTTGGTAAACGCTCAATTATTAACTTCTAAACAATCGTTAGGAATTATCCTCGGTTCGAATATCGGAACAGCAGTAGGCAGTCAGATCATTGCATTTGATGTTGGAGCATATTCAGCAATTCCATTATTAATAGGCTTTATCATCTTTTTAGCAGGGAGAAATGATAAAGCAAAACAAATTGGAACATGTATTTTGGGACTTGGATTAATTTTTTTCGGTTTGTATTACATCGGTGTGTCAGCTGAACCATTAAAAACAATACCCTCTTTTGCTAACCTGATGACGCAAATAGAAACCCCTTACAAAGGGGCTTTAGCGGGTGCCATCACAACGTTATTGATTCAATCCTCCTCGGCTACTCTTGGTATTGTGATATCGCTGGCAAATCAAAATCTTATTACTCTATCTGCTGCAATAGCTGTAATGCTTGGTGCTGAATTGGGTACTTGTTCAAACACTTTAATTGCCTCCATTGGAAGGTCAAGGGACGCGATAAGAGCAGGGGTTTTTCATTTGTTTTTTAATATCGTATCACTGGTAATAGGATTGATATTAATAATACCATTTACTTCATTGGTAAATTTAATTTCCGGAGAAGCACCCCTAACACGCCACATTGCCAATGCACATGTACTGTTTAATATTTTAGGGGTTGCACTATTCGTAGGATTTGTTCCGATGATCTCGAAAGTACTTTTAAAAATAATTCCTGACAAAGCGGATCTGAAAACAGTAAACACAATTTGAGTTATACCGCTACTAAAATTATACTAAAAACGGGATAGATTTCTGCATAAGAATACTAATGTAATAAGCCCGGCATTCATCCCCGACTCCGCTCGAACTGACGATGCGCGCTGTCAATTCGAGCGGAGTCGAGAATGCGCGAAGGGGTGCGGAAATTTGTCCCACGCATAGTATAAGCAGATAGAAAGGGGCAGGTAAATTCACTTGCAGGATCCATCACAAGATCTTTCGTTTTACGGAATACATCAGACTTAATTTTTCTTTATTAGTAGTATCCACTTCTACATTGAGCTGTATCGGATCCAGAATCCGTTTGCTGCCATCAGGAACACGACAAACAATATTATGAAGGTAGATCGAATTATACTTTGGTTGAAAATTAAGCAGGTATTTTTTCATCTCCGCTGTGATCATACAGGTATCTGATTTCATACGAACAGGGGGCACTTTTTTTAGGATCTTTTTTGTTGTATCAGCTATGTAATACATTTCAAACGAGACTATATCCATTCTCTTTTTATAATAGTGAGAATAAGCATAAACGTTGGCACCACGCAGCCTGAAGAATTTGGATACGGAATCGAGTTTAATATCCAGAAAATAAATATCAGGATTTTTTATAGGTAGCTTTTTAGTGGCTACAAGCTCACGGCCATACATTGTGTTCTGGTACACTGATATAACAGCAGTGCCTGGTCTTGTAAAAAGTATGTAATAGATATCATCTTTAATTGACACGATCTTTCCACCCGTTACCTCTACCTTTGTTTTGATGTTCCGTGCACCTTTCACTTTTATCTGAACCGGATTTTCAGTTTCCAACCAAAAAAAGTCCTGCTTGCAGATAATGGAACATTCAGTGGCAGGAGCACGTGCTTTAAAAACAAGCGTTTTGCCGGGCACTTGCGCCCGGCAAAACGTTGTAATAAGCAATAGAAGTAACACACGACCGATCATAATTGTTAAATTTTAAGAAGTTGTTTTAAACTTACTGAACTCGACACGCTTCCAATCTCTTTCATTTTAAATAGAATATCCTTTTTTCTTGGATCTATTTGTTTCAGATCTTCATCTTTAATATAATACACTTCATCATTATACCCGATCCCAACAATTACGTTAACCTTACTTGTAAAAGGAAAGCGATTAAAATTCTGCTCCTGAACAGGATAAAGGCTGTTTATATCGCGCTTTATAAGGTAAACACTTTTCAATATTAACGCTTCATTCTTAATGGATGTGAATTGTGCAGTATGATTAAAATCTGCGGTCTTAACAAATTCACATGGTCTGTCACTGTTCCAGATACCAAGTCGGCTGATGCTAAAGGTCCTGTAAACAAGCAAGTCCCTTGATGTTTCTGTAAAGCTGTCGTCAATAAAATTATTAAATCGCTCGTTCAGGTTACTTCTTGAGGCTGTCCCATTGAAAACACTTCTGATCCTGTACAGTGAATCTCTTTTTTCATTTGCATAGTTTTTCTTAAGCGCCAACGATGCTTCATATTGTTTTTGCCTTTTCTCATAATCCTTCATTGTTTCGGCATAATTTTTCAGCTCTACAACAGGCGTTACTTTAATACTATGCGATTCTTTTTCGGAGCTAAACGTAATAATATAATGCTCATTATCATTGTCTCTTTCTATCACCACATCATCCCAGGTTTTAAGGGCAAGTTTGGAATGGAATTTCTTTTTACCTTCTACCGGCTCAAATTTTAAACCCTTGTAAACTGTCAACTCCGGGAACTCACTCTTTTTAACGTCAATGATAAAGTTATATGCATTAGGGTCTTCTTTTTTAGGAAGCACAGGTTTATTTAATTTTTCGAAAACAGCGTTGGCCTCAAATTCTTTTGCATACGCTGGATTTCTTTCAAATAACGGCAAACAGGTATTGTTACTTTCTGTATTTTCAGATATATAATTCCATTGCCTTTTATTGGTATCAAGGTAATAAATATTATAATCATTTCCACTGTTTGTATGCGATACCATATTCACAGAGATTTCTTTTCCGGGTTTTAGTTTCAATGGTTGCCCTTGCTGGTAAGCCATTACCTCAAACATTCCGGCAGATTCCAATTGATAGTGCATTCCTGCTGAATCATAATGCATAGGTATTCCACTCAGCATAATATCAATAGGGTCGTGAAACTCGCGAAACTTAATTTCTATCGTCCCTTTGATATCATTGCCTTTCTCATCCACAAAAGCCGATGCAGGCACATGGATAAGGGTTCCTGTTTTGTATACAAAAGTAGTATCGTCCTGATTGTTACCTTCAAAAACAGTTGAACTGATGTTCATTGCTTGTGCTGGCGGATCAATGAATGGCTTAAGAGATGCCGTGCTTTCATTTTTATCGGAACGAAAAACAAGATATCCTGCTGCAACCAAAACAACAGCTACAGAAGCAATGAGCGAATAAAATTGGGTTCCCTTAGGAAACCAGCTTTTAACAGGGGCATATCCGGAAATGAATTTATCAAAATTCATATGTTGCCCGATCTCCTGATCGGAAAGCTTTTCACGATCTTTTTTAAATTTTAACTTATCCATGTGATTCTATTTTTATTAGTTTCTTTTTTAATTTTTCCAATATACGGTACACTTTAATTTTGCAGGCACTCTCATTCATCCCAATAATATCAGCAATCTCCTTGAAAGAACGTTTTTCAAAAAATCGCATATCGATCAGTTCCATGTCGGCTTCTTCCAATTGACTTAAGGCTGCAAATAGTTGCTCATCCTGAACCTCTGACTTTGTTTCTTCGATGGAGCCCATAAGGTCCATGGTGCCTTCGGAGTCGAGGTTAACAATACGAGCCGACTTATTTTTCCGGAAGATCTGGTTAAGTTCATTGCTGGCAATGCGAAACAACCAGGCCGAAAAAGGTACACCTTGTATCTTATATTTGGGAAGATTATCAAGGGCTTTGTAAAAAACCTGTGCAGTTATTTCAAAAGCCTCTTCCTTGCTTTCGATGCGATGATAGATATAGGATACTATTCTTTTATAATAGAATGTATACAAGGGCGCAAAACAGCGGGGATCATTCTGAGCGGCTTTCACCAACTCCATTTCTGCGTTGATTTGCCCCGTGCTTTGGTGATTTGCGGTCGTTTCTTTCATATTGACTGTTGCTATCATTTGCATCTTTTAATACCATAATACAGTTGATGGCAAAAAGACACACTATTTATAAAAATAATTTAATTATGGTTGTACTATCCAATAAAAAGAAAATATTCTGAAGGCAATTTCAGAAACCCAATAATAAGCTGCGATGGCTTTCAATATAACATAAAGAGAATTTGATCATGATCTTATTGAATAAAAAATAATTGAGGTTTAGAACCTGTTTAAAATTTATTCAGAATTAATTCTATCATTGCTTTCAATTTCTAAATAATCTTTAAATTGTGAATAAGAACCATATTTGTAGGCGATGTCATCCCGATTGGCTTTATCTCCAAGAGGGATCTTGTTGTGGTTTTAGCAATGTCTTTTATAATAACAAGATCCCTCACAAAAGTTCGGGATGACATATCCGGAGCTAAGTTCAAAAGAAACCATCAATGGAGCAACGCATTCAATAGCAGAATATGTAATTAAAATTTAAACAGGCTCTTATTTTTCTGTTCTTTTATCAAACTTTCAGCCGGTAAATCCCCTCTTTACCAATTATGTTTTCCCAATAAAGACATAAAGCAAATTAAATTGCAATAAAATCACTGTTTTAACAACCTGGTCTATTCATTTCGCAGATCTATACCACTTCCCTTATTTTGCATAGCATACAGGACCATTTGCGAGAAATCACATCCGACCACAAATGCTTACAAATACCTATATCCGTATATAAATACTTACGAACCGAATCAGGAATGCAGATCTCCACACCTTTGCATCGTCAAAAAACAACAAACCGTTTTATTGATAACGATATTAAAAACTGTATTAACAATTAAAAAAACAAAAACCATGAATGCATTACGTAACAAAGTACAATTGATCGGTAACTTAGGAATGGCTCCGGAGATCAAAACATTAGAGAGCGGAAGAAAACTGGCAAAAATGAGCATAGCCACAAACGAATCGTATAAAAATGCAAAGGGCGAACTTGTAAAAGAAACGCAATGGCATAACCTTATTGCATGGGGCAAGACTGCAGATATCATCGAAAAATACCTGAAAAAAGGAAGCGAAGTTGCCATCGATGGAAAACTGATCAATAGCAA
Source organism: Bacteroidota bacterium (assembly GCA_040388455.1). Lineage (GTDB taxonomy): Bacteria > Bacteroidota > Bacteroidia > 2-12-FULL-35-15 > 2-12-FULL-35-15 > 2-12-FULL-35-15. Next base: position 2,418 of record JAZKBX010000027.1, on the reverse strand, counting down.
TTATACCGATAAGGATGGCGTAAAGCGTTATGTAACCGAAATTCAGGTGAATGAAGTGCTTCTGATTGGTGGAAACAAAGCATAGTAATTAGAAATTATCAAAAAAATAAAATCAAAAAATAATAACAATTAAAAAAAACTAAAAACCATGAATGCATTACGTAACAAAGTACAATTGATCGGTAACCTAGGAATGGCTCCGGAGATCAAAACATTAGAGAGCGGATGAAAACTGGCAAAAATGAGCATTGCCACAAATGAATCGTATAAAAACGCAAAGGGCGAACTTGTAAAAGAAACACAATGGCATAACCTTATTGCTTGGGGTAAAACTGCAGAGATCATCGAAAAATATCTAAAAAAGGGAAGTGAAGTTGCCATCGATGGAAAACTGATCAATAGCAATTATACCGATAAGGATGGCGTAAAGCGTTATGTCACCGAAATTGAAGTGAATGAAGTACTAATTTTGGGTGGGAAAGAATAAAAAAAACTAAATTATTTTTGAAAGCCTCCGAAAAAAAAATTCGGGGGCTTTTTTATTAAATCAGATTGGATTTATTCCGAGACAGATACCCTTTTTTTATTCCGCACTCGACCCAATAAAAACACTATTCACTTTTCCATTCTCAAAATTAAACATTAACCCTCCATATACTGTTCCCACTGTAATATTATCAGATTCACCAGCTGATCTATCTATAGCTACATTATACGCTTTTAATACTTCCTCCTTCGAACTGCCAATCCCTATCTGCTTCTTTGTTTTAAATTTACAAGGCGCAATTATCGATATCGAATTTATAATTTGTTCCCCTTCACCGATCATTTCCAACGTAATTCCTTCATTCGAATACAACCAGTTTTGATGCACTTCGCCATCTGCTTCCCATTTTTCTGCTTTTGACCTTTCGGCAGGTTCGCCAATTAATTCTATTGTTTTTAAACCTGTTAAACCAATTTTGAGATCACCAATACTTTCGGACTTTAATAATTCGAAACCAATTTCATCATCGTTTTTTACCGGTAAGTCAACACTATCCTCAACTAAGCTCTCCCCTGCCATAGCAGATTTAATTGCTGTTAATGAATCGGCACCTGTAGTTTTATCAGCAGACGGGGTATTACAACTGCAACACAGAATTCCTACACTAATTAAAAACGAAATTTGTTTTTTCATCTTTGAATTTAAATTATATTATTATGCTTCCATCTCAAGCACGAGGTCGTCAGCATCCACCATTTTACCCTCTTTCAGCTGCACACCCTTTATTTTTGAATTTTGGTTTGCAACAATAGTTGTTTCCATTTTCATTGCTTCAATAGTAAATAAAGGAGCATTCTTTTTTACAACATCACCTGCTTTTACAAATATTTTTGAGATCATCCCCTGCAAAGGCGCGCCAATTTCATTTGCTCCCGACACTTTTAGATTAGCACGTTTTTCGATCTGAATATGATTGTCTTTAATTTCAATAGCCCGGTTTTGTCCGTTTAATTTAAAAAAAACGGTTCTCACTCCATTTTCATCTGGCTCCCCAACATATTCAAGTTTTACAATAATATTTTTTCCATGAGAAATTTCAATCATGATCTCATCATTGTTCTTCATTCCATAAAAGAATTCCAGGCTTGGAATAGGACTAACATTGCCATAGGTTTGAAAATGTTTAAAATAATCTTCAAACACTTTAGGATAGAATTTATAGGAAAGAAAATCAAGAAAACTTAAATTATTGTCAAATTTTTGACGGAATGCGATCATTTCTTTTTCAAAATCTACAGGTTTCAAATGCGCATTCGGTAATTCGGTATAGGGTTTTTCATCTTTTAAGATCAGTTTTTGAAGATGCTCAGGAAACCCGCCAAAAGGCTGGCCCAGATCACCCTTGAAAAAACTTTTTACCGATTCAGGAAACGAAATGCTGTCGCCCTTTTCAAGAATATCAGCTTTTGAATAATTATTGGAAACCATGTATTGAGCAAGATCTCCAACTACTTTTGAGGAAGGTGTTACTTTAACAATGTCACCAAAAAGTTCATTCACATCTTCATAGGCTTTTTTTATTTCAACCATCTTATCGCCCAAACCTAATGATATCGCTTGTGATTTAAGATTTGAATATTGTCCGCCCGGTATCTCATGTTTATAAACCTCTGCGGTGCCGGCTTTTAAGCCTGATTCAAAAGGATAATAATGCTCCCGGATGGTTTCCCAATAATTTGAATATTCATTCAACGAATCCATATTAAATTCCTGGTGACGTGGCGTTCCTTTTAACCCTTCTACCAACGAATTAAAACTTGGTTGAGATGTTAAGCCCGACATGGATGCCAACGCAACATCAATAACATCAACTCCCGCTTCAATCGCTTTTAAATAGGTGGCGCTCTGGATAGAAGAAGTATCGTGTGTAT
>JAZKBX010000026.1:2225-13572 GCA_040388455.1 Bacteroidota bacterium | reverse complement strand
TGCCCCCCCATCATTTGTTATATTACCACCACTTGCTTCGGCAGTAAGGCTTACTCCTGTTACTACCGTGGTAGTTAGCGTTGCAAGTACTGCCACAGTTGTAAAACTTTCCTGGTTGCCATACATTGTACCGGCACTGCTGATTGTGAAAGCCCGCACATAATAAGTGGTGCTTACAGCAAGTCCGGTGATATTGCCGGTAAATATTCCGGTGCCTGTACCGTTCGTTATTTTGCTGTCGGCCGTTGTAGGATTTGGAGATGTGCTCCAGCATATCCCACGAGCAGTAATTTCCGCACCTCCATCACTTGTAATATTTCCACCACTTGTTGCCGAAATATTTGTTATGGCAGATGCAGCTGTGGTTGTGAGGGTTGGAAAGGCTGCTCCTAACCATCCCGGTATGTTTGCTGTTGTAAGCTGTAAATATTGGCCGGGTATGCCAACAGGTATCATTACCCATGCTGTACCATTCCAGTATTGCATATCTCCGGCATTATTTCCGGCAGGTTTATTTAATATTTGTGCATCACCACTTGTCGCATTCCAGTCGGCATTTACATTCACTTCGGCACCTGCAGCAATACCTGCTAACTTTGTTGAATCAACAGTTGGATAAGTGTTTTTTGCAGTATTTGCCAACACTTCAGTGTTATTAGTTACACTTGTTTGAAAGTCGCTGATCTGTGAAGCAGAAATTGTAATACCTGTACTTTTATCCCATGCAGTAAAAACAGGATCTGTTTCAGTGATTGTGCCTAGGAGGGAATCAGCAGTTTTCGCATGCAAAGCATAAGGGATACTTAATAACTGGCTTGTTCCGGAAATACTGTAATTAGTTCCTCCCGTAATGTCGGTTTCGGTTTTTATAAAATACGGTCCGTTTGCCCAATTGATAGCATCAAACCCTGTCCCCCCTCCTATTTCAATACTCACCAAACCATTCACATTGGTTGTTGGGGTCTGTGTTTCAACATATACAGGAGTTCCTGTTGATGAACCCTGCAAAATGCTTATTTGCATTCCTATAACTGTAGAAGTAACTAAAGCATCACCACTGTTGCGGATAACAGCCTGATAACTCATTTTTTGAGGCGCCTGGGCGAAGGAGTTGAAAGTTAAAAGTTGAAAGCTAAAAATTAAAACTGTTGTGAAAAATAGAATTACTTTTTTCATGGATTTGAGTGTTTATTAATTTTTAATGATCTTAAATATTTTCACCTCTTTATTGTTTTGCATCACCTTAATAAAATAAGTAGCAGGAACAAGGTTTCCCATTGAAATAATTGTTTCAGCAGCACTTACTTTTTTACTTTCTATAAGTTTAGCACTGATATCGTAAAGTTGATAATTAAGATCTTCAATTTTGTAATCATCTATTTTCAGTTTCACATGATCAATTGTTGGATTTGGATATGCGGAGCATAAAAGGCTAACTGCTATAGCCTCCGCAATACCTGATACAACTGAAATTTCGTAAGGCTGCTGTACACCTTGGGCTACAGAGCCATTTGTTCCACCTACAGTGGTGTAAACAACCTGCCCAACAGAATAGCTCACCGAGCCATCCGTCCCCGATGTATTACCACCTGAGGCAAGTATCGTTTTTTGGGCATATCCCCCTGATAGTCCTATAGCCAAAAAGAGAATGACACTTAATATTGTTTTTTTATGCTGCATTAGTTCGTCAGATTATAATGAAAATTTAAAATTCTATTTTCTTGAATTCATTAACATTATTTTCGAATAATATATTCCACTTTTTCCGGATTCATTTTAACAGACCTGATTTCAGAAGGATATTTCATTAACTGAACTTTAAGCTTATTACTTCCCGATTCAATTTTTAAATAATCAACCACTACACGGAACTGCAAAGCATTAATTTTCTCGTAATTTTCAAAGGCAACATTATATTTTATTGATACTTTATCCGGAAAGAGCTTAAGCACATAACCTGACGGTAAATTTTCCACTTCAATAGGTAATTCGATAGTTGCTTCAGTAAATTTAGTAACATTCACCGTTGCCTGCACCGAAGATTGTGACAGGTCGATCAATTTTAACGCAGGGGTTTTTAAAATGTTGATTTTTAGAGAAAGAGAATCGGTGATGTTTTTTAAATACACCGGTTCCGTTTCAACATATTTAATTTTTTCAATTAGGTCGGCTGCCCCTGAAATTTTAATAAAAGCAGGGCTTAGCTTAACTGAATCGGTCTGTTGATAAAGCTTGTCAAAGTCAAGTTTTAAATTTGCTTTTACGGGTACCGTTTTAGTTATTTTTTTACTGAAATTCAGAAATATAGTATCGGGGTAGATCTTAACAACTTTTATATCATCAAACTGTGAAGTAACTTTATCGATCCTTGAATTGGTAAGCAGGTAGTTGTGATTTTTTATTCTTAATGATTTTGAATCCTTAACATCAATCAAAACCGTTTCTTTTTTCCGTTTAAGCTTGTAGATCAACAAATTGAACCCGTTTGATTTAACGTCAATGTTGATGGTTTCGGGTAGATTGTTGGAAATTACTTTATCAGAAGGCAGGTTAATATAGCTTACCGGGAAGTTTAGTTCAATAGTATAATCTTTTGAAAGAGACATTGTCACCCAAAAAAATGCAGATACTAATAAACAAAATAAAAAAGTCACCACCCGCCTGTTTAAGCGGATGCCTTCTTTTTCAGGAGTATCAGAACTATTTTTAAAAAATGGTATCTTCATCCGTCTTTCTAAATTAAGTCCACCATGCTCTCCCTAAGGCAGGGAGAACCAATCCACAGGCCACCCAGGCGGCATCGTGGTACGTAGTTTCCTCCTAAGCTCCCCTTCAAGGAGCTTAGGAGAAACCACGGTTATTTATTTTTGTTCTGCACCAATCATTGTGGATGAATCCATAGAAACTGCACTCTTCTCAATTTTTAGTTTGTGCCCACCTTCTACTTCAATAATAAAAGTAGTATCCTGAACATCTATTATTTTTCCGTGAATCCCGCCAATAGTAACGATTTTATCACCTTTTGCAATATTAGCACGGAATTTTTTTTGATCTTTTGATTTTTTTAATTGAGGACGGATCATAAAAAAATAAAATACTACAATAATTAAAATTAAAGGAATAAATTGTCCTAATCCTCCGGCTTGACCGCCTGTCATTAATAAAATACTTGTTGGATTCATCGTTTTTTGTTTAGTTATTGGTTTTTAGTTGTTAGTTGCTAGTTGCTAGTTGCTAGTTGTTAGTTACCATTTTCAAATTAATGTTCTTCCGGAACAATAATGGATGCACTGATGGTTAATGTTTTAGTACTCGGATTACAATTAGTTACCAAAGTTATTGTTTTTTCTACCAATCCGGATTTGCCCTCACTGTCAAATACTACATCAATTTTACCTTCTTGTCCTGCTTTTACCGGTTGTTTTGAATAAGTAGGAACCGTACATCCGCAGCTACCTTGTGCCGATGAAATAACGATATCGGAGCCTCCGGTATTTTTAAAAATAAATGAATAGGATACTTTTTCACCTTGTGTAACATTACCAAAATCATGTTTTTCTTCTGAAAATGTAATGACAGGTGCAGAACCTGCTTCAACAGGTACACCCGATGCTGTAGATGGTACATTGATCACATCAGTTGAAATATCGGTTTCGCTTTCTTTTTTTGCTTCCTGATTACAAGCTGCTGTAATAATCAGCAGTGCTGCCATTATAAAATTTACAATTGAATTTGTTTTCATTTTAATTTTTAAACGAATTACGAACTTGCATAAATTTTTCTGTTTTTTTAATTGTCACATCAGCACATTTTCAAATCAGCACATCGCCTTCTACTCCATCAATCCTCTACCAATTTTATTCAATTTCTTCTCCGCTTTAAAATCGATAAGGAGTTTATCCAAAATACCATTGATAAAAAGTTTACTTTTTGGCGTACTGTATATTTTTGATATTTCAATAAACTCATTCAATGAAACTTTAACGGGGATATTTGAAAAATATAATATTTCAGTAATTGCCATCTGCATCAGTAAAACATCCATCATTGCAATACGTTCAACTTCCCAATTTTTTGTTTTATCTCCAATTAGTTTTTTAGTTTCATCATACTGTATAACCGTTTGACGAAAAAGGTCCTTTATAAACTGCTCATCTTCTTCTCTATCTTTATACAAAGGTAATAAAGCAAAATCGGGGTTTGAATTTTCTTTAAAAGACTCAATTGTTTTTACAACCATTGGATTTACAAGATAAATATCATCTCCCCAATGCAAGTTTCTTTCCTCGTAAAAATGATTCAACAGTTCAAAGTCAGCCATGTGCTCTTTAAAAACTTCGATAGCAAAATCAAGATGTGTTTTATATGAATCGTCAGAAACATTCATATAAGTATCATACTCTTCGCTTACTTTAATATTGTTGAATATTTTTTTAACCAGTTCAAACTCGTTAGACCAGCTAATTCTCCGGTTATTCATTTCGCGCTTCAAATGAATATTTTCTACAAGCTGCAAAATAAATTTATTCTCAATAAATTTCAGATTCGGATTAAGATCGTTGCTTGTTGGAAGTCTTTTGTTTTTAGCCTCTTCACTTAATACAGTAGCTACGTGATGCAATTCTACAAGGAATGCCAACTGGTAGATATAGAGATCGTAAATTTTATCTATCCCGGTAAAAAGATCACGTTCGCCTTTTGGCAGATCCTTATTATCGGATTGAAAAAATGCGTACAACGCCTGCATTACTTTTATTCTTAAATACCTTCTGTTTAACATTCCCTACTTTGAATTACAAATCTTTACTAATTTACGAATTTTAAGCATCCCATCATCACTATCTCACTGTCAACACCCTTCGGCAAATGCTCAGAAAAAAATTCCAGGGGAACTTGTTGCTTCGAACTAACAACTAAAAACTAAAAACTAAAAACTATCAACTAACAACTAAAAACTAAAAACTAAAAACTAACAACTAAACCTAAAAACCTAATTTAACTTTACCAATATCAGCAATACGTTTTTCAGCTAGGCGATTAGCAGCCATATACGTAGGAATGTTTTGTTCCTTGGCAATTTTAAATATATTTAATGTTGTCTGATATATTTTTTCGGCATGAGCCAATGCACGCTCACGGTTATAACCTTCCAGCTCATAATAAACATTAATTATACCACCTGCATTTACTACAAAATCGGGAGCATATAAAATATCTTTTTCAATCACCATTTTGCCATGTATGTTTTCATCGGCCAATTGATTGTTTGCCGATCCGCAAATAATAGAACATTTTAAACGATTTAATGTATCTGTATTTACGGTTGCACCAAGGGCACATGGAGCATAAATGTCCATTTCCATATCGTACACCATTTCAGCAGAAATAACTTCTGCACCTGTTTCTTTTGCAACTGCTTTTAAACGTGTTTCATTGATATCATTAATAAAAACTTTTGCACCATCTTTTACAAGGTAGTGAACAAGGCTTTCGCCAACATGTCCAATCCCTTGTACTACTATTTTTTTACCTGATAAACTTTCATTTCCCCATTTTTCATGAGCAGAAGCTTTCATTGCTATGAAAACCCCATAGGCTGTAACTGGTGATGGATCACCACTTCCACCCATATTTTCGGGCAAACCGGTAACAAAATCAGTTTCCATTTTAATGTATTCCATATCTTTTGTAGAAATACCAACATCTTCAGCAGTAATGTATTTACCTGCAAGGCTATTTACAAATTTACCAAACCTGCGCATCAATGCTTCACTTTTTTGTGTTTTTGAATCACCTATAATTACCGCTTTTCCACCACCCAGGTTTAAACCGGCAACAGATGATTTATAGGTCATACCGCGGGAAAGGCGCAATGCATCCGTAAGTGCTTCCATTTCATTCTTATAGGTCCACATGCGGGTACCGCCAAGACTTGGCCCAAGGATAGTATTGTGTATCGCTACAATTGCTTTTAACCCGGTTTCGTTATCATTACAAAACAAAACCTGTTCATGATTATTCAAAGTCATTTGCCCAATCACAGGATTTTCAGCCAATGACGAATTTTTAATATCTAAAACTTCTATCATTATTAATTTGTTTTAAGTGTTTATTTTATTTAGTATTTTTGTGACTACTAAATCCTATCACCTGCATTTTATTTCCGGCACAAAATTATATTAATTTTCCGAGTTGAAGCAAGGTTGTTTAAGTTAATTAATCTTTAGATACGGTTTCCCTCTTTAATTTACATTAACTGGCTGAATATAAGCGGTACAACCAATAATAATGAAATCACTCATCTATTTAAACAAATACTTTTTAAAATACAAATGGCGCTTGTTATTGGGTGTTTTATTCGTTGGTATTTCAAATTATTTCGCAGTTGATGGTTTTATCTATGCAGGACAAGCGGTTGACTTTATAAGAAACAATATAAACAACCCTGATAAAGATTTTTTGATCAGTGAATTAGTGCAATATGCCGCAATAATACTTGGATTGGCCCTTTTAAGCGGAGTGTTTTTATTTTTTACCCGACAAACAATTATTGTGATGTCGAGGCTGGTTGAATATGACCTCAAAAACGAAATTTATGCTAAATATCAACAACTGGATGTGGCTTTTTATAAACGCAACAACACCGGAGATATGATGAACCGCATCAGCGAAGATGTAGGCCGTGTGCGAATGTATATTGGTCCTGCCGTGATGTATATTTTAAATACTCTTTTTCGGTTTATATTAACCATAACGGCAATGCTTCATGTAAATGCCCAGCTTACCTTGTATGTACTGATCCCATTACCCTTACTTGCATTTGCAATTTATATAGTCAGTTATACAATCAATAAAAAGGGAACATTAATTCAAGAAACTTTATCAGATATCACCACACATGCCCAGGAAGCATTTTCCGGTATTCGTGTATTGAAAACATTCGGACGGGAAGATTTTTCAGTACAGAAATTTGAAGTACAGAGTACCGAATACCGGAAACGTACGATGGGCCTGGTAAAAACAGAATCATTGTTTCAACCCATTATGATATTACTGATCGGTTTGAGTAATATTTTTATTGTTTATATTGGTGGCAGGCTTGCCATTGAAGGGAAAATAAGTTTTGGAAATATTGTTGAATTTATTTTGTATGTAAATGCTTTAACATGGCCCATCGCATCCCTGGGCTGGGTAACATCGCTTATTCAACGTGCAGCGGTGTCACAAACACGGATCAATGAGTTTTTACAAACACAACCTGAAATTTATAATTCAAATGGTATTTCAGGTAAAATTGAAGGTGATATTGAATTTAAAAATGTAAGCTTTACCTATCCCGATTCAGGTATACAGGCATTGAATAACATATCATTCAGCATCAAAAAAGGAAGCTCTGTAGCTATTATTGGTCGCACAGGGTCGGGCAAATCAACTATTGCCAATCTCATTTGCAGGTTATACGATGTAAATTCAGGTGAAATAGTGATCGACAATAAAAATATTAAAAGCATTAATTTATTTGAATTGCGCTCGCAAACCGGTTATGTGCCCCAGGAAGTGTTTTTATTTTCCGACACGATCTCAAACAACATTGGCTTTTCGATGGATGAAAAAGATAATAAAGCGATTGAAGAAGCCGCAAAAAACGCTGCTATTTATGATAATATTATGGATTTCCCTTTAAAATTTGAAACCATTGTTGGTGAACGTGGGATAACACTTTCGGGTGGACAAAAACAACGTATTTCTATTGCCCGGGCAATTATTAAACAACCACAATTATTGATCTTTGATGATTGCCTTTCTGCTATTGACACTGAAACGGAAGAAAAAATACTCACCAATTTAAAAAAAATAATGCAGGGTAAAACTTCTGTTATCATTAGTCACCGTGTATCCTCCGTTAAAAATTCAGATACTATCATTGTTCTTGACCAGGGACAAATCATTGAGCAAGGAAATCATCGTGAATTGATAAACAAAAAAGGAAGTTATTACGAGCTTTTTAAAATGCAACAATTGGAAGAAGAGTTAATGGCTTAGAGGATTAAGAGCATAAACAGGCTGTAATATTCAGCAACAAATGTTATTAAAAGCCACAAAAAACCGACCGAAATCAGATGCAGAATTGAAAACTTAATATTGGAGTTTTTTGCAATGAATTTCCCAGAAATCCAAACAATCAAACCATTCATAAGCATATTTCAACTATTCATAGACAAAAACTCATTGCTAATATTAATGAAAAGTTATTAACAAGCCTTGTTTTTTGTTTTTATATTTTAAATATTTGTCAAAGAATTTATATAAAAACCAACAATTTCAGTTATTTAGGATGGAAGAAGGATTTGAAAAAAACGGAGTAGAAAGAGAAGAAATATTCTCTAAAGCTGTAAGAGCTGGAAAAAGAACCTATTTCTTTGATGTAAAAAGCACCAGGGGAAATGATTATTACCTAACAATTACTGAAAGCAAAAAGCGTTTTGGTGACGATGGTAAGTTCTTTTATGAAAAACATAAATTGTTTTTGTACAAAGAAGATTTTGAAAAATTTACTGAAGGTTTCGCTGAAGTAATAGCACATATTAAATCAATTTCTCCTATTGAAGTTGCTTCCTCTGAAACTTATACGCAGGAAGAAGTATCAACATCTGAATCACCAAAAACTGAAAACAGTTTTTCGGATGTGAATTTTGAAGATTTAGATAAATAGATTTTTTTTCATTCTTTCGATTAGTCTTTCCTAAGAATATTATTACTAATCAGTGATGCTAAAAATCACTCAAAACAGTGGCTTTTAATGCTATTGCTTTACCAGTTTCAGGATAACTATCCCCTTCCGGCAAGTCTGCTATAACTCCCCTTGTTGGATAGTTCCCACAAATTTTAATTTTTTTTAGAAAATTTGCTTATTTAAATAAAACTATCTACTTTTGTAAGCGAACACTCACTTACTTTAATTCAAACAAAGAAAACAAAAACTGCTTAAAACAAAATTTAATGATAATAAGTCTTTTCAGGGCTTTTACGTTGAAGTTCAAAAATATCATTCAGGTTAGTTTTTTTATAAAATAAAATAACGATGGAAATTAAAAAATTCACAGAACGACAAATAGAAATTATAGAAGCGGCCACAAAACGGATTGATGAATATGGTATTCAGGATTTAACGATTAAAACACTTTCCGGTGATTTAAATCTTTCGGAAGCTGCACTGTACCGTCATTTTAAAAGTAAAAATGAAATTTTACTTGGTTTACTCACCTATTTTATTGAAAATATGAAAGAGAGGCTTGAAGTTATTCTCTCAAAAAACAACTCAAGTCCATCAGAACTATTGAAAGAAATTTTCGAATCCCAATTAAATACATTTGTTAAAAAGCCTTCAGTTGTAAGTGTTATTTTTTCGGAAAGCATTTTTCAATTTAATAAGGAATTATCAAATACAGTTTCTTCTATGATGGAATTAATGCAAAATCATATCGAAGGCATTGTTAAAAAAGGTCAGGCCAATGATACTTTCACTAAAGCTGTTGGCGTTTCTACAACTGCAACTATTATAATGGGAGGCATGAGAATTACAGTTCTAAAATGGAAATTAACCGGCCATAAATCTGATCTGATAAAAGATGGAAGCAAAGTTTTGAATGGAATATTAAAATTGATAGAGATTAAACAAAAATAACAAACCCAATGAAAACAATTATTTTAAGATCATCGGCAGTTTTAATAACTCTATTTGCAATGGTAACTCTTTTCATGAGTACCTCGGTACTATTTGATTTATTCGGAATACGAGAGAAAGAAGGTAATTATGTATTATTTGTTGTCCTCTCCAATTTTATTGCCGGATTCTTTTACCTGATTGCAGCTTATGGTTTATTTACCGAAAAGAAATGGACCACAAAATTGATCTTAATTACAACTGTAATTCTTATTGTAAGTTTTGTTGGTTTATTAATTCACGCTAATACTGGTGGGATTTATGAACAGAAAACAATTACAGCCATGATTTCACGCATTGCCATTACAGGAGCATTTGCATCAATATCATGGTTTTTTATAACACAGAAAAAATACAATGAATAGGAAATAACACAAAAACAAAAAAAAATAAAACAAATGAAAAAACAAATAATAATAACTGTTGTTGCATGCATAAGCATGGCTTACGGTTGCAGTGAGCCTATTAAAAAAGAAAACAACGAAACCGTAAAGGCCCAGCAAGAGCCTATATCAGCATCCACGGAAAGCGAACACCATCATACTGAAGGAGCTGACATTGAATTAAATAATGGCCATAAGTGGAAAGTAGAAGTTGAAATGATGAAGTACATTACAAATATGCAATCAGATGTTAAGCTGTTTTCTGAAGCCAACAATAAAAACCTGAACAACTACATTACACTTGGAGCCGGTCTGCAGAAAAACATTGATCTGTTAACCTCAAATTGCACCATGGAAGGAAAGGCTCATGACGAGTTGCATAAGTGGCTTTTACCTTATATTGATATGGTGGATAAATTTAATAAATCAAAAAATGAAAGTGATAATCAGGCTATATTTAAAGAAATAGAAAACTCTTTTGTTCTATTTAATAAGTACTTTGAATAATACAGGGATGCACATTGCGATATTTATTCAGCAATGTAACCTATGTTACTGATTACAAGTTCTGAGATGAGTACGTTTGTTCTTAAATTAATATAAAACCTTAAAAATGAAATATATAATTATAGGAGCAGTAGCGGGCGGAGCAAGCACTGCAGCAAGACTGAGAAGATTAGATGAGCATGCCGAAATTATAATGTTCGAAAAAGGAGAATATATATCTTACGCCAATTGTGGCCTGCCTTATTATATAGGTGATGTTATTAAGGACAGAAACGCTTTATTGATTCAAACAGCTTCAGCATTTAATCAAAGATTTAACATTGATGTAAGGACAATGACTGAGATAATAGCCATTAACCCCTCATTAAAAACTGTAACAGCTAAAAACCAAATTACAGGAAAGGAATATGAAGAGAACTATGATAAATTGGTTCTATCACCCGGTGCTGATCCTATTCGTCCACCTTTGCCCGGTATAACTAATGAAGGAATATTCACACTCCGAAATGTGAATGATACAGATTATATTAAAGAATTTGTACAACAAAAAAATGTAAAGAAAGCTGTAATTATCGGGGCCGGATTTATAGGGCTGGAAATGGCTGAAAATTTACATGGCCTCGGAATGGATGTTACGGTCATAGAAATGGGAAACCAAATATTAGCACCTTTGGATTTTCCAATTGCGGCTATTGTTCAGCAACACATACGTTCTAAAGGTGTTAATTTGCTT
>JAZKBX010000026.1:0-2215 GCA_040388455.1 Bacteroidota bacterium | reverse complement strand
ACAGCATTCGAGAAAAACAATTCTAAACTAAATGTTTTATTAAAAAGTGGAGATCAAATAACTGCCGATATAGTGATCCTCTCAATTGGTGTAAAACCAGATACCCGACTGCCAATCAAAGCCGGACTTAAAATCGGAGATGCAAAAGGAATATGGGTTAATGAATATTTACAAACATCCGACCCGGATATTTATGCAGTTGGAGATGCGATAGAATTTAAAAATCCAATTACAAATCAATCAATGAATACATACCTTGCCGGCCCCGCAAACAAGCAAGGACGCATATGTGCTAATAACATTGTATTGGGTAATGTTCAAAAATATAACGGTGCTATCAATACCGCTATTGTCAAGGTGTTTGATATGACCGTTGCCACCGCAGGAACTGCCTCGAAGCACCTTACGAAAGCAGAAATAAAACATATTGTATCCACAACATACAGCGGATCACATGCAGGTTATTATCCGGGCGCACAGGAAATGAGTATTCAAATAGCCTTCTCTCCCAAAGATGGTCGCTTATTAAGTGCACAAATAGTGGGTTATGATGGTGTAGATAAACGAATAGATGTATTGTCGTCCGTTATAAAAAGAAACAGCAACATTTATGAACTAACAGAATTTGAGCACGCATACGCTCCTCCATATTCATCGGCTAAAGATCCGGTAAATATGGTTGGATTTGTTGCAGAGAATATTTTACAAGATAAATTAAGTGTTTTCTACTGGAACCAAGTTGCCAGTATTTCAGATAGCGACATATTATTAGATATCAGAAGTAAAGAGGAATTTGACAAAGGCTTCATTCCAAATGCAATTAATATCCCAATAGATGAACTAAGAGACAGAATGAGTGAACTGGATATAAACAAAAACATATATGTTTATTGTCTTGGTGGAGTGAGAGGATATTTGGCTCAACAGATATTGAAACAAAACGGTTACAAAAAGGTTTTAAACTTATCGGGTGGTTATCAATTATGGGATATCTGCAAAAAAGAAATTGATCTTTAAATTATTTTTATATTCATAAAGCTTATATAAATAATTTGAAAATTTAAAATGGACTACAAACAGCAACTTCTCAAGGAACATTCCCTTGCCAATACCGATGCAATCGCAAAGGCAATAGGAAATAATGCTGTTGAATTTAAAAAAATAATTGACATTGTTTACAATGAAAAAGCCCCATTACCACAGCGTGCTTCCTGGTTATTATCTACTATGAATGATAGGTATCCCGATCTGTTGCTACCTTATATTTCTCTTTTTATATCCAGCATAAAAAAAATAAAAATTGATGGGATCAAGAGAAATATGCTTGCTGTATTGGCTTCCAATGAGATTTCTAAAAACCTCCAGGGTAAATTAGTAAATCTCTGTTTTGACCTGTTACTTTCCTCTGATGAAACAGTAGCCGTAAAAGTTTATGCGATGCAAGCCATTGCAAATATTGCCAAACACCACCCTGAATTAGAAAACGAATTAAAAGCAGCTATTGAAGATCAATTGCCAAAAACTTCTGCCGCATTTCATGCACGTGCAAAGCGGGTTTTGAAGGAGTTTTAGTTTTTTAATTTCCTCTGCTAAACTTCTATTTTTTAAACGCACTTTCGTAAACATCGATCCATTCCTTAGGTGTCATTTTTGCTGCTAGATCGCCAATAAGCTTATAAGGTATTTGATCCATCTTTTTGAAACGCAGGCAACTTTTACCCATGTCCAATTTTGTTTTTGAATGCTTTGGATATTCTTTTATGAACCAATCCAATAATTTTTTATCAGCATAAACACCCATGTGATACACGGCTATGAAATTTTTTTGCGAAGCAATACTCATAAAAGGCAAAGGTAGTTTTGGATCACAATGATAACCTTTGGGATATAAAGAATGAGGCACCACATAACCGATCATTCCATAACTCATTACTTCAGAAAACCCCTTGGGCAGATTTTTGAGAATAACTTTTCTTAATTCTTCTATTGCTTCTTTCCTATCATCAGGAAGGGTGTCAATATAATCTTTTGGTGTGGTTGCTGATGATTTCATGTTTTATGTTTTTGTTTGCTTGTTGGGAAAATCGTTTGCAAATTGTTTAATTTATTTATCAAATATATTTATTTTTTAGCAACAATTTTTACATAAAAAAAGCTCCCGAAAAAATTTCGGGAGCTTTCAACTATAAACAGTCTTGATTTGAGAAAACAGAAA
>JAZKBX010000025.1:0-4641 GCA_040388455.1 Bacteroidota bacterium | reverse complement strand
TTAAAATTACAGCATCAGCAATTTCTTGTGGTGTTAATTGTTTTTTATCTTTTAATGCAGATAATGCTAAAACGATCTCCTCAGTATTTTTTGTCCCGCCCATAGCAATAACGCGTTTGGCGGTTGTCTTGTATTTCCCTTTGCTGTTCTCTAAAATGGCCTTGCCTTTTTCAGCCATATCGTTCGACTGAATAATACTGGCTTTAGAAAGCATTTCATTAAATTCAAGCGAATCAGTAGAATTTTCAGTTCTTATTTTATTTAAACCGTCAAGCACAAGTTGGGCTGTATAGTCAATATCTGTATCAATTTCTGATTCGGATTCAGTTTTTGGGGAATCTGTTTGCTGGGCAAAATTCAGAGAGGATAATAAACTCAGAAATAAAATAAGAGTATTTTTTCTGAATCTTTTTTTATTATTTAAAACTGATTCTTTTGAAGAACGATTTTGTTGCTGGTTAATAGTCTCGGACATTAATGTAATTTTTTAAAAAAAGAATTCATTTTAACGAATTCCTTTTGTGGTTTAGACCAATTTAGAAAGATTTTAAACAAATATATTTTTTAGGTCTCAAAAAAGAAAATATATTAATCATATTTTATGAACAATAACACTTGGAGGTTGATCCTTTTGATTAATTGAAATATTGATTCTTAAATATAATAAAATAATAAATAGGGGCCGCAAAAAGGATAATAAATATTTAATGATTTTAACAAATGCGTTGAGATTTGTGCTTTTAGTTACTTTTGTTCGCAGTTTAGGTATTATTATTTTCACATTTCCGTAACACTAAAACTCATCTTTTCATTTGTTCACCCGTTTTTATGTAATTTTTGTAGTTATTTAGATATGAAAAGAAAAAGCACGCTATTTATTACAGATAGAAAAGAAAATTTCAGATCCATCATATATCGTATAGGATTTAATTTTTTTCCGGCATATAGAAGAACAGGAGGTCGGATTTACTTTTTATCAGCCGATTGGCGCGATGTCCATATTTCTCTTGGTTTGACCTGGAAAACAAAGAATTATGTAGGTTCAGTTTTTGGTGGAAGTATTTATGGGGCTTTAGATCCTATTTATATGATACAACTTATAAATATACTTGGTAAAGAGTATGTAGTTTGGGATAAAGCGGCATCAATAAAATTTTTAAAACCCATTAAGAAGAATGTATTCGCAAGGTTTTTAATTAGTGATGAGATCTTATCGGAAATAATAGCAAAGGTAGAGTCTGATAAAAAATATTCAATTGATTTAGTAACAGATTTTCAGGATGAAAACGGAATAAAATATGCAGAAGTGACTAAAACGCTATATATAGCTGACAAAGAGTATTATAAAAAACGGAACAGTAAAGGATAACAGATCAAAAAACGAATAGCCAAATCTAGTTTGCTTTTTTAACACACAGATTCGTAAATTCGTAAAGATTTGTTATCTGTATTCTTATTTCTCCGCGATCACAAATTCTGTTCTCCTGTTTTTGGCTCTGCCCACTTCTGTAAGATTGTCTGCAATGGGTTGGGAGGCTCCAAAACCTTTGAAGTCTTTTAATCTTTTTTCGGCTATTCCTTTTTCAAGCAATAGATCCCGAACACTAAACGCACGGTCAGTGGAAAGGGCAAGATTCGATTTGTCGTCACCTTGAGAATCCGTATGCCCGTAAACCTCAATTTTTATGGTAGGATTTGCTTTTAAGAATTCCACAAATTCATCGATCACAATCAGCGATCGTGGATCCAGATCAGCAGAATTAGTTTTGTAATAAATATTATTAAGCGTATACGTTTGCCCAAGCTTTATAGTGTCTACCTGCATATTATTCACTTTTGCAGGTTTAGAATTTACAAGCGAATCTTTTGATATTAATTGAGAGCTAAATGCATAGTTTTCTTTTTTTACCGTAATAATCAAATCGTTTTTAACTTTTGTATTTACCACTACCATATATTCCCCTGTTGAAGTATCTACCATAGCTTCCGTTACTTTTTTATTGGATGCATCTTTTACTTCTACATTAAACGCTTTATTTTTCCCATTACCGTTGTCGTCAATTTTTCCTTTTAAAAAACTGACAGCATCCGGACGTGCTTCTTTGTATAATTCGAAAGAAAAAATATCATATCCTCCAATTGCCTTACCTTTTGCACGGGATGGCAGATTGGATGCAAAGTACCCTAAACGTCCGTCTGTACTCACAAAAAAGCCCAAATCATCTGCTGTGGTATTAATAGGTACACCCATATTTTTGGGTTCGGTCCATTTGTCACTGGTATCTTTTCGTGCGATAAAAATATCATTGCCACCAACTCCCGGATGTCCATCGGATGAAAAGTAAAGAGTTTGGAAATCGGAGTGTACAAAGGGGGACATTTCATTACCACTAGTATTAATGACCGGACCAAGATTTTCGGGTGCACTCCAAATGCCTGTTGAAACATTTTTTACGGTTTTATAAAGATCAACACCGCCACGTCCACCTTTACGATCACTGCAAAAATAAAGTGTTTTCCCATCGGAGGCAAGTGAAGGCTGGGAATCCCAATACATGGGGTCATTGATCCCTTCTACTTTTTTTGCTTCCGTCCACTCACCATTTTTTTTATCGGAATAATAAATATCACAATTGATCTGTGCCCCTCCTTCATTTTTACATACTGTAAAAAATAAATGTTTATTATCAATCGACATAGTGGCACCGCCTTCACTGCCATTTTTATTAAATGGATGAGGCATGCGTTTCCCTTTTTCAAATTCTCCGGTCTCCGGATTACGCATACTATAGCTGAACAATTCTTGTTCCTTATCGGATGGAACAAGAGCATTTTTATCCACAAACGGTTGTTTACGGGTAAAAAGCATCATTTCATTATCTGCAGAAATAATAGGCAGGTACTCATCTCTTTCTGTACATATCCCTGCTACGGGGTGTGGATCGAATGGGACAGGGTTTTTGAATATCTCGTTATACAATTTTGCGTATCGCATCATTTGTTTTGACTGATATAAAAAAGCATCGTAGTTTTTATTGTACTTTTTTTCATCGTCATCTTTAAAATTCAAAAACTCTTTCAGGTATTTTGCTGATTCTTCCCAATTTTCTTCTTCATAATAAATAAAACCAAGGTAATAGTATGGGTCGGAATGATATTTTGGACAAATTTCAATCACCTTTTTAAAGTAGGGTTCTGTTTGTTTAAACGAGGCGTTTTCATATATTAATGTTTTAATACGCTCCTGTGCATAAGCAAAATTAGCATCTACATAATCAGGTTCCATTTCCATGGCTTGTTTAAGAAATGCCAGCCGCTCTTCTTTTTTGAATTTTTTATCAAGTCCTTGCTTATAAAGTTTTTCCGCTTTTTTATTATCAAGTTCCTGACATTTTGTTTCGTCTTGCGATAGCGAAACAAAAGAAACCAATACCAAACAAAGGAAAAGTATATTTTTTATTTTTTTCATAAAACTACATTTGCATTAAAAAATGCAAAGAATTTTTTAATTTATTTTTAAGAAAAACTGAATTTATATGCTTTGAAAAGGCATTTTAATAAAAGCTGTTCTCTCCTTTCCCCTTCTCTTTGATCGAGAAGGGGACCGAAGGAGGATGACTATGAAAACGCATGAGAAGAGTTATTATTGCAACTTCTTATCCGATTCAGCTTTAGCATTTGTTAGAATGCTGTTGGCTTTGTTGTTTGCTTCATCTAAAATTTTCGCAACTTTTTTATCTACTTCTTTTTTCGCAGCCGGAGCAGCCTGTTTTGCAATACCTTTTGCAATTGGATTTTTTGCATCAGAAACCGTTTTATCGATTGCAGCATATCCTTCCGTTTTAGTTTTATCAGCCAATACCTGTGCTTCTGCTTTTATCTTATCAGCTTGTGCCTGTGCATCTCTCAGGATCTTGTCTGCTTCAGCACGCGCTTTTTCTTTTGCCATGTCAACACCTTTAGTTACCAGCTCTTTTACCTGTTCCTTCACTTGTTCTTTAATTTCACCTTTGTCTGCCATACCTAGTAGATCAGTTTTTATAGTTGGTTTTGTTACGGTACCACCAAATATCGCTTTTACTTTTATTTTGTCGCCCAATTTTACACCGGTTCCAGCCTGTTTGTTTAGCTGATCAACTAAACTGCCAACCGCGGCATTCGCCTGAGCTCCAAATTCTGCTCTTGGTATTTCAATCACCCAGGTATAATCAATTGTTTGATCAAAACCTGTAGATCCTTTTACATTACCTGATATGTTACCCATTTTTATTGGCATCTCTTCTACTTCTACTCTTCCATCTTTAAATTTATAGCTCGCATTAACATTTTCGAATGTTAATTTTTTATATTTTTCCTGCTTCAAAGCATCAGCTAATTTATTGATCGGTTCAAATCCTTCAACCGAAACGCTTGTTGCCATTAATTTTCCTCCTCCAGTTAAAGTTTTCATATCAGGTTCCATGTGTGAATCCAGAGTAGCTGCGAATTTCAATGTTGTTCCGAATTTACCTTTGGCGTATTTGCCAATAGGAGCAAGCTTTTGAACACTATTGAACGCTTTAAATGTTTTAGGGATATCGAAATTTGAAATATCAATATCAAAATCAACAGTTGGTTTTTTAACATTCTGGGTGCTATAAA
>JAZKBX010000024.1:31539-42869 GCA_040388455.1 Bacteroidota bacterium | reverse complement strand
CTT
Organism: Bacteroidota bacterium; assembly: GCA_040388455.1. Taxonomy (GTDB): domain Bacteria; phylum Bacteroidota; class Bacteroidia; order 2-12-FULL-35-15; family 2-12-FULL-35-15; genus 2-12-FULL-35-15. The sequence goes on along the minus strand of JAZKBX010000024.1, from coordinate 42,866 downwards.
CCACTTGCAGTTTCCTGTGTGAGAGGCCCTATGTTTTTCTGGCTTTTATTCTGGACATCCGAATATTTCAGGTTATTCTTCTTCAGTGTTTTTATTCTTTGTTTTTTGTGGACGTATACAATTTTGTTTCGCACCGCAGTCACCTCTTTTAAAATGAGCCGTATCAGGGCTGGTGCAATTCTTTTTTTAATGCAAGGGATACAGTTTATTGCAGGAGCCGTTATTGTTCTATTTGTAGGTTTTGAAAAAACATTAACTATATTTAATGATGAAATGCTGATATTGCCTGGGGGATTATCACGCATTTTAGGGATAACTACGCACCTGAATATTCCTGTGCATCTCCCGGTATGGGTAATGTATATAGGGTTTTTGTTTGCTCTGGCAGGATTTGTTTTACTCTTTCTTGAAAAAAAATTACGTGGCTCTAATAATCAAAATTTATAGATCAATATGCTAATTAAAATGAACTACCTGAATTGTTTTTTACTTGCTGTAATGCTTATATTCCATGGAGATAGTTTTTCTCAGGAACCTTTAAAATATCCTGTTATTAACCCCGAAGCTATCACTATTGTGAGAGATACATTCGGGGTGGCGCATATTTTTGCAAAAACAGATGCCCAGGTTGCGTATGGTTTCGCATGGTCAAATGCGGAAAATAATTTTAAAACCATGCAGGAAACTTTAATAATGGGAAAAGGGTTGTCAGGAATTTATGAAGGCAAAAAGGGGGCCGGTAAAGATTATCTGAATCATGCACTTGGGATAAAGGAAGCTGTTGACAAATACTCCGCATCACTGACCCCTGTATTTTTAAAATACCTCGATGGTTATTGCCAGGGCATAAACGCTTATGCCGAATCACATAAAAACGAAATAGTATTAAAAGGAATATTTCCCGTAACATCGAAGGATATTTTAAGAACATATACACTCATCAGTTGCTTTCTAGCGCATATTGATAAACCTGTAAAAAATATTATGGATGGCAAATATGATGAGGAAACTTCCCCTGTGGGCTCCAATGCCTATGCAATGAATTCTTTAAAAACCGCTGATGGCCGCACTTACCTTGCCATCAATCCTCATCAGCCACTTGAAGGCCCTTTTTCATTTCATGAAGCACATTTGTGCAGCGAAGAAGGGCTTAACATCATTGGTGCTTTTTTTCCTGTAGGCACCTCCATTTTTATGGGTAATAACGAGCATCTTGGATGGGGCATGACGTTTAATGAGTATGACCTTGTTGACACCTATAAATTAAAAATGCACCCTACAAAAAAATTAACGTATGAATTTGACGGAGAATGGAAAGAGTTGGAAAAGAGAAAAATAAAACTAAGAGTAAAGCTGGCAGGGCCTTTAAAAATAGCTGTTTCGAAAACTACTTACTGGAGCGTTTATGGAACAACATTAGTCTCGAAATCAAAAAAAGATTTTTATTCGATCCGAACTTCTGCTAATATGTCCTGCGGTTTCGCGGAACAATTTTATTATGCAAATAAAGCAACCAATTTTGATGAGTTTTACAAAGCCCTTCAATTACAGGGTTTCCCTCGCTTTAATATCGTTTATGCTGATAAGGAAGGCAATATATTTTTTATTGACAATGGCAGGGTACCTAAAAGAACCGGTGACTATGACTGGGCCGGAATAATTCCCGGTAATACTTCTAAAACACTTTGGAAGGACATATATAAAGAGGAGGAGTTGCCACAAATAAAAAATCCTGAATGCGGATATGTTTTTAATATGAACAACACCCCTTTTAATTGCACAGGTTCGGGCAATAATCTGGATTCCACCAATTATAAAATGTTCCCCAAGGCAATGGGCTTAAAGTACACCAACAGTAACCGGAGCACACGTTTTATGGAACTTATTCAAGCAAAGGATAAACTGGATTTCGAAAGTTTTAAAAAAATAAAATTTGATAAAACATTTTCTAATAATTCACCTATAATGAAATCTATTGCCGGGATATTTAATCTTGACCCTGAGAAATATCCTGAAATTGCTGTAGAAATAAATTATTTGAAAAATTGGGATAAGGATGCAGCATCAAGCAGTATTGGTGCTGCATACATGGCAATTGCCGTAGAATATATTTTTAAGAAAAACGGGTATGGGTATGGTACTTTTTTTGAGGGAGCCCAGATAGATGCAGCCGATTTTGTTCCTGCAATTACATTTGCCAAAAAACATTTTTTAACTCATTTCGGAAAAACGGATGTAAGCTTGGGAGAGCTACAGAGGCATGTAAGAGGTGATACGGAGTATGCACTGCCCGGTTTTCCGGATGTATTGGCTGCCACTTATACACGTCCTTTTAAGAATGGAAGAAATACCGGCTACGTTGGTGAATCCTATACACATTTTGTTTCATTTTCAAAAAATGGGCCGGAACAAATTGAAACCCTTTTGCCATATGGTAATTCAGCCCGCCCTGAAAGTAAACACTATACTGACCAGATGAAACTTTTTTCAAATCAACAGGTAAAGAAAATGAGTTTTTCATCTAAAATTTCAGAGATCTTTTCTGAAAGAACATACCATCCGCAATAAGCAACAGAAGAATACAACATCGAGTATCATAATTATAAACTGAGAATAAGATTCTTGATAACGAGAAAAAAAATATTACGCTACTTAAAGAATGTTTTACCCATTAATTATTTCTCCTCCGTTAGGATGTAGAACTTGTCCTGTCATATAGGAAGAGTCGTCACAAGCGAGGAACAGATAGCAAGGTGCAACTTCTATCGGTTGGCCTGCACGTTTCATCGGAGCATTTTTTCCAAATTTTGAAATTTTTTTCGAATCAAAACTGGAAATGATCAACGGAGTCCAGATTGGTCCCGGAGCCACCGCATTTACTCTTATCTCTTTGCCTGCAAGGTTAGCCGACAAACTCCGTGTAAAAGAAACAATAGCTCCCTTACTTGAAGCATAATCCATTAAGTGATAGCTGCCTCGATAAGCAGTTACCGATGCGGTATTAATAATAGCTCCGCCTTTGGGAATATGTTTTAATGCCTCCCGGCTAAGCCAAAAAAGAGGAAAAATATTTGTTTGAAATGTTTTTATTAATTGTTTAGATGATATTTTTTGAATACTGGTTTGTTCGTAATGAATACCTGCATTATTTACAAGAATATTAATTTTTTTAAATTCCTTTATAGTCTTAGAAATGGATTTTTCGCAGAATTTTTCATTTTCAATATCTCCTGATATCAACAAGCATTTTTGTCCGTACTCTTCAATAATTCTTTTGGTATCTTTTGCATCTTTATGTTCATTCAAATACATAATCGCAATGTCAGCACCTTCTTTTGCAAATAGAATAGCGATAGCCTTCCCAATTCCACTGTCACCACCTGTTATTAAGGCAACTTTATTTTTAAGTTTACCACTACCTTTTATTTTTTTATTGTCAAATATTGGAGGTGGAATCATATTGTATTCTTTTCCTGGATGATTTTGTGATTTTGTCATTTTTAAGCTTCTTTTATGATTTTTTTATAAAGAAATTCTTTACAATTAACCCTAAAATAATTATGCCTGATTTTAAAATAGAATATTTTATTCTAACGTTTATTTTCTAAACAACGAATTTATTTTTTTTCAAAATTCTCACTTCCATACTCCAGTGATCTCACAAATTCCGATCAATATTATCCTAAAATGTTTAACGTTTAATGTAAATTTTATTTTGGATCGTAAATAGTAAAGCTTATCTGATTTTTTGCTCATGTAGATTTTTATCCACGTAAAACGTATTTGGTTTCTATTGATTTTTTCCTTCCTGTCCAATAGTCTATGAGAGAACGAAAATTATAATTTTTGTTATTTGCATTGGCATGTTTTATTAATACAATGATTTAAACAAAATATTTTTATTTATGACAAAATATGGAAAAAAAGCACAGCAAAAGGTAGAAAAGGCTATGCATGAATTGAAAGAGGGTGAACTCAAATCAGGTTCCGGGAAAAAAGTAACCAGTCGCAAGCAAGCTATAGCAATAGGACTTTCGGAAGCAAGAAAAGAGGGAGCTAAAGTGCCTCCGGCTAAAAAGAAAGCAAAAAAAAGGATTAAAAAATAATTTTTAAAAAATTTATCGATGTAGGTATTGCTTCATTTTAAATCTAAATTATAATTTGTTGACAAAATTTTGACAAATGCGTAAAGAAATTACGGATAATAAAATAAAAAAAAGTGCCTCTATCGCCAAACAAAGCAAACAAAAAGAAAGGAGATTGTTTTGTTTACCCTGCTTGGGATTTTAAATTTTATTTCGATTTTTTTTACCATTTTAAGTTTTGAAATACGTAAATAATAAACTATCTAAACTGAACGGATATTAGGGACATCTAAAAAATATAGATATTGTTGGTTTAACGGAATGATGTTTATTATAGTTATAGTCCAATTAAAAAACGGAATAAAAAATAATCCCGATTCTCCATACAAACATCAGTAATTATTAGATCAAATCCCAAGCCCTCTTTCTGCTAATTGAACTATTAAAAATATTCATTTAACGAATACAAATATTGCCTGAGTATGTTGCTGGTATATTTGCGTTTGAAATTTAGAGCCAACCAAACCAAGGTGAATTGATTGATTACAGGCCTATTTGTATATATTTTAAAATTTTCAAACGATGACATTTATTAAACTGACAAAAGAAATTCTGGCGACACATGTTTCAACTGAAGAGAATTTGTGGCTGGATAATATCATTTTTATAAGTCGTGACAATGAAAAAATTCTGCAAACAGCTTTTATTGCAATGCCGAAGTATATTAAAAGAACAGAAATAGTTCTTAATGGTGGAATTAAAAACAGGTTTCTCGATTCGGTTAATTTTTCACCGGATGGATGGTCATTGGATAAGCTTGCAAGAGCTTTTATCATTTTACATTTCAATCCGGAAATTGAAAAGAACTATGTAAAAGGATTGAAGGAGCTTTTCGAAACAGCTGAAATGAATGAGCTAGCTACCTTAAATTCATTCATACCATTACTTTCTTATCCCAACAATTGGTTGCCCTATGCGAAAGATGCAGTCCGGTCAAATATAGGGCCTGTGTTTGATGCTATTGCATTTAACAACCCATACCCGTCCAACTATTTTGATGAAGCCGCTTGGAACCAGCTAATATTAAAAACAATTTTTTGCGGGAAGAGTATTCAGAACATCTATGGATTAAAAGAGCGGACAAACAAAGAACTCGCCTACATGATCTCTGATTTTGCCCATGAGCGTTGGGCCGCAGGAAGAACCCTTTCTTCGGAAGTTTGGGAATTGGTTGCTCCATTTATTGATGATCTTTTAATTAATGATATTGAAAAATTATTTCAATCAGAAAACAAACAGGATCAGTCCATAGCAAAAAAAGTATGCATGCAATCTGATTTCAAACCGGCAAAAGAACTTTTAAAAAAATATGCTGATTCATTGATCAATCAAGAATTTTAAATATACCAATCTATAAAAATCTTATCATGAAAAATAAATTACAAGTAGAAAATCCATCACACTGGGAAGAAAATAAAGAAGAATTTGGCGGCAGCGAAATGAACTGGAAGGAAGCTAAAGAACTAATTAAAGGGATGACGTTTTTTGATCCGCATATTCACATGGTTTCAAGAACTACTGATGATTATCAGGCAATGGCTGCGGCAGGAGTAGTAGCAATAATAGAGCCCGCCTTCTGGCTTGGGCAGCCGCGAACAGGGATATCTACTTTTAAAGATTATTACAACAGTTTAGTAGGATGGGAAAGATTCAGATCATCGCAATTTGGTATTAAACACTATTGCACCATTGGATTAAATTCAAAAGAAGCAAACAATGAGGATTTGGCAGAACAAGTGATGGCAATTTTACCTCTCTATATTCATAAAGAAGGGGTAGTTGGTATTGGAGAAATCGGATTTGACGATCAAACAAAAGCAGAAGAAAAATATTTTCGATTACAACTTGAGCTAGCGAAAAAAGCAAAGTTACCTGTACAGATTCATACACCGCATCGTGATAAAAAAAAGGGTACCCAGCGTAGTATGGATATCTGCAATGAGCATGGGATAGATTCCTATATGGTTATTATTGATCATAATAATGAAGAGACCACTAAAATGGTTTTGGATGGAGGTTTCTGGGCAGCATTTACCATTTATCCATCTACTAAAATGGGGAACGAAAGAATGGTAAACGTGATTCAGCAATATGGTTCTGAAAAAATAATGTTGAATTCTGCTGCCGACTGGGGGATTTCTGATCCTCTGGCTGTACCTAAAACAGCAGCTTTGATGAAGATGAAAGGTCTTTCTAACCTGGATATAAAAAAGGTAACCTATCAAAATGCAATTGATGCATTCGGACAAAGTGGTCAGATATATTTACAGGATTTTCAAAAAACAAATAATGCCGATCAAAGTATAACTTATAATGGCAACAGTGTGTTGCGGGGAGGACAACAACCTCAGAATACGAGAGAAAGTGTTTTCATTAAATAGAAAATATTTTGCAGATAAAAGCCTATATACAACTGATGCGTCCCGCTAATATTGTTACGGCCATCGCTGATGTATTGGCGGGTTACGCTATTGCTTTTAGCCATTTTCGAGAGTTTGATATTTTTAATTGGACATTAATATTGGCTACTATTGGTTTGTATGGAGGAGGGGTTGTTCTTAATGATGCCTTTGATGCAAAACTTGATGCGGTGGAAAGGCCTGAACGACCAATTCCTTCCGGGAAAGTCTCTGTCAATAACGCAAAAGTCTTAGGCTTTCTATTATTGATAGCCGGATGTTCTTTAGCTTGGTATAATCACAGCATAAGTGGCTTAATTGCAATTTCTATAGCTTTTTTAGCAATTGTATACAATATGTATGGGAAAAATAATTCTATTATCGGCCCGATAAATATGGGCTTGTGCAGAGGAGGGAATTTACTTTTAGGAATTAGCGCAAATCCCGAAACAATAAGCAATTGGGGACATCTTGCAATTATATCAATTGTTTATGTTGCTGCAATAACAATGGTAAGCAGGGGAGAAGTTAATGGAGGTAATTCGAAAACACTTTATACCGCAGGCCTTTTGTACCTGGTTGTTATTTTCGCACAAGTGTATGTTGCATTTAACGCTGCACAGGAACTGTTTGCTCCTCTCATTTTATTGTTCGTTTTTGGTTTTTTTATATTCAAACCTTTAATAAAAGCCATCAGTGATCCCATTGGCCCTAATATTGGTAAGGCTGTGAAAGCCGGAGTAATAGCACTTATTCTTATGGATGCGGCATGGTGCATGGCATTTGGTTATACAACTTTAGGTTTAATTACCATTTCATTAATGCCGGTTTCAATTTTTTTATCAAAGTATTTCGCAGTTACCTGATTATTATGAAGCAATTAGCACAAGCATTTCAAGTTGAATATAAGTACAATGTGTTTTTTACTGAAACCCTTTTTCAGGAGCAGAATCCTACCTTATTTAATTTTTTTAATGACTTTGGTCAAAAAAATTACAGAAAAAAAATACTGTTTCTCATTGATGAACAGGTTATAAATTGTCATGATTATTTAAAGTCAGATATTCCAAACTATTTTTCAAAAAATCACTGTGTGGAGCTTATTCCGGAACTGCTCATATTGCCAGGTGGAGAAGGTGCTAAGAATGATAATCATACCGAAAAAATAGTTGAAGCAATACATCAATATGGAATAGATCGTCATTCATTTGTGGCAGCTATCGGAGGTGGCGCAATATTAGATCTTGTTGGATATGCAGCTTCCATCTCACATCGGGGAGTAAAGCATATTAGAATTCCAACCACCGTTTTATCTCAAAACGATTCAGGAGTTGGTGTTAAAAACGGAATTAATTTTAGAGGTAAAAAAAACTTTATTGGCACTTTTTCGCCACCAGTTGCTGTATTCAATGATTATAAATTCTTAGAAACATTGGAGTACCGCGATTGGAGGTCAGGGATGGCAGAGGCGGTAAAAGTTGCATTAATAAAGGATGCGGTTTTTTTCGAATGGATCGAAATAAATTCTACTCTGCTTATTCAAAAGAATAAAAAGGCTATGCAATACCTGATATACCGATGTGCAGAACTTCATCTGCAACATATTTCGGGAGGTGATCCTTTTGAAATTGGTTCATCAAGGCCATTGGATTTTGGACATTGGCTTGCTCATAAACTCGAGCACCTTTCAGGCTTTTCAATTCGACATGGAGAAGCTGTTGCAGTGGGTATTGCTGTGGATAGTGTGTATTCAAATTTAATTGGCATTCTTCCCAAAAAAAAGTTGGATAGAATCATCAACCTGCTTTTAAAACTGGGTTTTGATTTGTTTCATCCAACGCTGATCGAAAAAGATAAAATTAATATTCTGAATGGATTAAATGAATTCCGGGAACATTTAGGTGGACAATTAACCATAATGCTTTTAGAGGATATCGGGAAAGGAATTGAGGTAAATGAGATGAATTTTGAACTTCTGAAAAAGGCGATTGATACAATACAAGAATGGGAAATTATGCAGCCAGATAATCATAATCAACGCGCGTTATCAGCGTTGCCTGTTGCTACTTTCGGTATTAACCAAAAATTTCAATGAGTTGTATGCTAACACATTTCGGACATTTATCCTATTGCACCAATATCCATCCTGGAGAAAGCTGGCAAGAACATTTCGCTGAAATACAAAAATCTGTTCCGGTTATTAAAAATAAAATTTCTCCTAACCTTCCATTTGGAATAGGCTTACGGTTGTCGAATTCCGCTTGTTCGGACTTATCTCAAGGCCCGTATCTTCAGGAATTTAAAAATTGGCTGCAAAATAATAATTGTTATGTGTTTACGATCAATGGATTTCCATTTGGTGATTTTCATCAAAGTCCTGTCAAGGATCAGGTATATTCACCCGACTGGACAATGCCGGAGAGGGTGCGATACACTTTGAAATTAATTGATATACTAAAAGAAATAGTACCTGATGGCATGGAGGGCAGTATTTCTACGGCTCCCCTTTCTTATCGTCATTGGTTCAAAAATCAAAAAGAGACCATTGGGGCTTTTGAAAAATGTACTTTGAATATTTTGGAAGTGATCGCTCATTTAATAAAAATTTACGGGGATACAGGGAAGATTCTGCACTTAAATATTGAACCTGAACCAGATGGGCTAATAGAGAACTCCTTTGAATTTATTGATTGGTATAACAAATATTATATTCCATTAGGAATAGATTTTTTAGAAAAAAGATTCGGAATAACTGGCGATAAAACAGAACCACTTAGAAGACATTTGCAATTATGTTTTGATGTTTGCCATAGTGCCATTGCTTATGAAAAAGTAGACGTTGTATTTGAAAAATTAAAAAAAAATAACATTTTAATTGGCAAAGTTCAGATAAGTTCGGCTCTCCAAATTAACCTTGTAAACAACCGTGATGAAAAAATTAAAAATTTAAGTACTTACAATGAACCGCTTTATTTACACCAGGTAACAGCAATAGACAATCAAAATAAGTTACATAAGTTTCGGGATCTTTCTGATGCATTGGTTCAATTAACTGACAAAAAATTTCTTGAGTGCCGGGTGCATTTTCATGTGCCCGTATTTTCTGAAAATTATGATCTTCTTTCTTCAACTCAGGATAATATTTCGCAAACACTATTAAATCATTATAAGCAAAAGGTTAGTGATCATTGGGAGGTGGAGACATACACCTGGAACATTTTAGCTCCTGATTTTCAATTGCCGATTAATGAATCAATTACAAGAGAACTTGAATGGGTGCTGGATAATATGAAATCAACTGCTACTAATTATGAATAAAACTGTTGTTATAAATATTGCAGGCTTGAGTAAAAGTGTGATCGGAGACCATACTCCTTTTTTGAGAAAATATATTTTAGAAAATAAACTTACACTTATTAAACCCGCTACACCAGCAGTAACCACAACAATGCAAAGTTGTTATGTTACCGGGAAACATCCCAATGAACATGGTATTGTTGGGAATGGCTGGTATGATAGGGATGATTGTGAGATTAAATTCTGGAAACAATCCAATAAGCTCGTAAAAGCGGATAAAATATGGGAAATGGCAAAAAAAATAGATCCTTCTTTTACTTGTTCTAAAATGTTTTGGTGGTATAATATGTATTCAGGTGCGGATTATTCTGTAACTCCTCGGCCACAATATCATGCTGATGGGGGAAAAGCCGCGGATTGTTATTCATACCCCGCACAGCTTAGAGACGATCTGCAAAAACAATTAGGTACCTTTCCTCTTTTTAATTTCTGGGGACCAGGCACCAGCATAAAATCAAGCCAATGGATCGCTGATGCTTCAATGATCGTTGAGGAAAAACACGATCCTACTCTAACCCTTATTTATCTCCCACATTTGGATTACTGTCTTCAGAAATATGGAATTAATTTTAATAAAGTTGGAAAAGATCTAAAAGAGATCGATACGCTTTGCCAGGATCTAATTTCGTTTTATGAATCTCGAGGAGCAAAAATTATTTTATTATCAGAATACGGTATTTGTAATGTTAAAGAGTCAATTCCAATAAATCGTATTTTAAGAAACGAAGGTTTTTTAAGTGTGCGTAAGGAACGTAATTATGAACTTCTTGACCCTGGAGCTTCCAAAGCATTTGCTGTTGCCGATCACCAGATTGCACATATATATTTGAACGATCCATCTGTAAAGCAAAAAGTTATAAATATTCTTAGTAAAACCAAAGGAATAAAACAGGTTTTGGATGAGGACGGAAAGACGCTTCACCGCCTCAACCATGAGCGCTGTGGTGATTTGGTAGCTATTGCAGAACCTGAAAATTGGTTCTCCTATTACTATTGGCAGAAGGATGAACATGCACCTGATTTTGCCAAAACAGTTGACATACACAAGAAACCCGGTTATGATCCCTTGGAAATGTTCATGGAACAAAAACCATTTATTAAAGTTAAAGCCGGATACAAACTTTTAAGAAAAAAACTTGGATTAAGGTATTTGATGGATGTGATTCCTTTAGATGCTAAACTTGTAAGAGGTTCACATGGTTCACCCGATATCTCAAAAGAATATTATCCACTATTAATTTCAAAAAAACACGTCACTAATGAAGTGGTAGAAGCTCCTGATGTTTATTCAATCATCTGGCAACATTTATTTGGTTAGGAATTAAAATTATTTTATCATGCGCTACATAGCTCTTTGCTTTTCTTTTATTTACTTATTGTTTGCTTATTGGCAAATAAATGATCCTGATCCAATATGGTGGATGGC
>JAZKBX010000024.1:23681-31439 GCA_040388455.1 Bacteroidota bacterium | reverse complement strand
CAAGTGACCATTCTGTTAATTGAACTATTAAAAATATTCATTTAACGAATACCAATTTTTGTCGGAGTATGTTGCCTGTATATTTGTATTTGAAATTTAAAATCCAATTAATATTGGTGCTGAATTATTTGATTACAGGCATATTCCTGAAATTTTTTAAAATTTTTCAAACATGACTTTCATTAAATTAACAAAAGAAATTCTGGCATTAAATTTTACAACTGAAGAGAATTTGTGGTTAGAAAATATCATTTTTGTAAGTCGCGAAAATGAAAGGATTCTGCAAACAGCTTTTATAGCAATGCCGAAGTATATAAAAAAAACAGAAATAATTCTTAAGCCGGAAATTAAAAATCAGTTTCTTGTTTTCTCGAATTTTTCGCCCGATGGATGGACATTGGATAAGTTCGCAAGGGCTTATATCCTTTTACATTTCAATACGGAAAATGAAAAAAATTATGTCAAAAGGTTGAATGAGCTTTTTGAAACGTCTGAAATGAATGAACTTGCTGCCCTAAATTCATTTATTCCTTTATTTTCATACCCTCAAAATTGGTTGAATCAGGCCAAAGAAGCTGTTCGGTCAAATGTAGGGTGTGTCTTTGATGCCATTGCATTTAATAACCCTTACCCATCCATACATTTTGATGAACCTGCATGGAACCTATTGGTATTAAAAACAATTTTTTGTGGGAAAAGCATCAAGAATATCTATGGATTGAAGGAGAGATCAAATCAGAAACTTGCTCATATGGTTTCTGACTTTGCTCATACACGTTGGGAAGCAGGGAAAACCATATCTCCTGAAGTATGGGAACTCGTTACTCCTTATATCGATAACCAGATAATCAAGGATATTGAAAAGTTATTTCAATCAGGAAATGAGCAGGAGCAACATGCAGCAAAATTATCTTGCACACAGTCCGATTTTAAACCCGCAAAAAATCTTTTAAAAAAATATACCGAGTCCTTTATCAGTAAAGAATTTAAATTTTCAAATCAATAAAATTTTCAATCATGAAAAACAAGTTGCCTGTAAAAAGCCTATTATCTGAAGAAGAAAACAACCCGGAAAACGTTTATAACGAAATGCAGTGGAACGATTATAAAAGCCTAATTGAAGGAATGACATTTTTCGATCCATACATCCATATGGATTCTCTTAGTCCTGTAGATTATCAGAAAATGACTGAGGCTGGTGTAGTTGCTATTATAGAACCCTCATTCCCTCTTGAACAATCATTAAAAGGATTAGGGGCATTTAAAGCTTCGAATGGTGGTCTTGGCCGATGGGAAAGATTCCGCTCTTCCCAATTTGGCATTAGGCACTATTGTACTGTTGGATTAAATTCTAAGGATGCTAATAATGAGAAATTAGCTGAACACGTAATGGCTGTTTTACCGCTTTACCTGCGCAAAGAGGGGGTAGTTGGAGTTGGAGATATTGGATTTGAACATCAAACAAAAGCTGAAGAAAAATATTTTCGATTGCAGCTTGAATTAGCAAAAAAAAATAAAATGCCTATTCAAATTCGCACTCCGCATCGTGATAAAAAAAATGCCACGCAGCGTAGCATGGATATCTGTAATGAACATGGTATAGATTCATTTATGGTTATTATTGATCATAATACTGAAGAGACCATTAAAAACGTAATAGATAAAGGCTTTTGGGCATCGTTTACTGCCGGTTCTTCGACAAAAACAGGGAATGAAAAAATTGTAGAATTGATCCAGCAATATGGCTCTGAAAAAATAATGCTGAATTCTAACCACCCCGGAATTTCTGATTCAATGGCAGTTCCTAAAACAGCTGCATTGATGAAGATGAATGGTATTTCTGACAAGGATATAAAAAAAGTAACCTATCAAAATGCAATTGATGCATTCAGCCAAAGTGGTCAGATTTATTTAGGAGATTTTCAAAAAACAAAAGGCCTTGATCAAAATATAAAAAACAAAGGAAACAATATCTTACAGCCTCAAAAGCAACAACAAAATACAATGGAAAGTGTTTTAATTAAATAAAAATAGTTGAAGGAAATGTATTGAAATGAAAGCTTCCTGCTGATAACATAAGCGTATGCTATGGATTGGCAGGAAGTTTTTTTGCTTTTTATGCACTTGGTTTGACAATGGTTTTATACCGGAAAGTAATTGTGGAAATGGTTGTGGGAAAAGCTATGCAGGGCTTTTTAATGCTTATTGGATTAAAAGTAATTACAGTTAATTGTAGATTTTATTTTTTTATGAGATAGCCGTTTGGATTTAAACATTTATAGTTTTTTTACCGAGTATATCTTTTAAATATATACCGGTATAAGATTTTTTACATTTTATAAGATCTTCCGGAAGTCCCTCAAAAACAATGTTTCCTCCCTCTGTTCCGCCTTCAGGGCCAAGGTCAATAACCCAGTCTGCACATTTAATTATTTCTGCATTGTGCTCAATAATAATCAATGAATGCCCTTGTTTTATTAGGGCGTTAAAAGCAAATAACAGTTTTGAAATGTCATGAAAATGTAAACCTGTGGTAGGCTCATCAAAAATAAATAAAGTAGGAGTGTTACTGTTCTGACCTGCACCGAGGAAAGATGCCAATTTTATACGTTGAGCCTCACCACCGCTTAAGGTGCTGGAGGGCTGCCCTAAATGAACGTATCCTAAACCTACATCAGCTAATGGTTTTAGTTTTTGTACAATCTTTTTCTCCAGGTTGGTTGGTCGTTGTGGCGAATCAAAAAAATGGATAGCATCCTCCACTGTCATACTTAAAATATCAGATATATTTTTAGCGTCTGTAAATGGAGAGGGATTGTAGGTGATTTCTAAGATATCTTGTTTGAAACGTTTACCATTGCAGGCCTCGCATACCAAATGAATGTCGGCCATAAACTGCATTTCAATTTGTACTTCTCCTTCTCCTTCACATACTTCACATCGTCCGCCATCTACGTTAAATGAGAAATGCGATGGTTTATAACCTCTGTTTTTTGCCAATGGCTGGTCTGCAAACAGTGCACGTATTTCATCGTATGCTTTTACGTATGTCACCGGGTTAGAGCGTGATGATTTACCGATTGGGTTTTGATCGATCATTTCCACCGCAGAAATATTCTTCAAATCACCGCCCAGTTTATCAAAGCTTCCTGTTTGCTCCCCGAAACCACCATGAATTTTTTTGAGTGCAGGATATAAAACTCGTTTTACTAATGATGTTTTTCCTGAACCGCTTACACCTGTCACCACAGTCATTGTGTTTAGAGGGAACTTAACATCAAAACCTTTTAAATTGTTTTCTCTTGCACCTTTTATTTCAATAAAATTATTCCACTTTCTTCTTTGTTTAGGAATTTCAATTTTTTCTTTTCCGGTTAAATAAAGTGCTGTAAGACTTTTTTCTTCGGTTTCCAGATCCTCGTGATTTCCCTGAAAAGCCAATTCACCTCCATGAGTTCCCGCTAATGGTCCTATATCAATTATTTGGTCGGCCGCTCGCATGATCTCTTCATCATGTTCAACAACAATAACGGTATTACCAATATCTCGCAGCGAGTAAAGTACTTTTATCAATCGCTCTGTATCACGGGAATGTAAACCTATACTTGGTTCATCTAAAATATACATAGACCCGACAAGGCTGCTGCCAAGGGATGTGGCTAAGTTGATACGCTGAGATTCTCCTCCCGACAAAGTGTTTGATAGTCTGTTTAAAGTGAGGTAACCCAATCCTACATCATCTAAAAACTGCAACCTGTTTGTGATTTCAATTAAAATACGTTTTGCTATTTCAGTATCGTAGGATGATAATTCAATATGCGTAAAAAATTCAAGAGTGTTCTTTAGCGGCATCAATACAATATCATTGATTGATAAGCCGTCAACCTTTACATACGAAGCATCTTTTCGTAATCGTGTTCCATTACATTCAGGACAAACTGTTTTTCCGCGGTAGCGGGATAACATAACGCGATACTGGATCTTATAAGCTTGTTCTTCCAAATGCTTGAAAAAACTTGTTAATCCTTCAAAATATTTATTTCCCGACCAGATCAGTTTACGTTCTTTCGCTGTTAGATCATAATAGGGGCGGTGGACAGGGAAATCGAATTTATGAGCATTCATCACCAACACATTTTTCCATTCACTCATTTTTTCGCCTTTCCAGCAAACAATGGCATCTTCGTATACCGATAAATTTTTATTTGGAATAACCAGATCTTCATCAATGCCAATAACAGTTCCGAAACCTTCGCAATATTTACAAGCGCCTACAGGATTGTTAAAACTAAAAAAATGAACGCTCGGCTCTTCAAAAGTCATCCCATCTAATTCAAATCGATTTGAGAAATGTCTGAGCCCGGCACTCTCTGAAGCCGTTGAAGCCTTTGTGGTCTTTTTCTTTACTTTTTTACCATTTGTTTCTTCTTCTTCTAATTGAGGATTAATCGCTGATAATTTTTCTATCGTACATTCACCATCTCCTTCAAAAAAAGCAGTTTGAACTGAATCAGATATACGGCTATCATTGTCTTCGTCACCTGGTTTTACTGTGATACGGTCAATTACAATCAAGAATTGATCCTTTTCTGTTTTTTCTTCCTTGCCGATCTTGCCATTCAGGCGGGGGAGAAATGTTTCTAAAAACTCATCGATCTTATGAATTTCCTTTTGATATTGAATACGGGTAAATCCTTGTTGTAGTAACAAACCCAACTGATCTTTTGTTGTTTTGCCGGCTTGTTTTTTTAAAGGGGCAAGAATAATTATTTTTGATCCATCTTCCAATGAATTGATATATGCCGTTACATCCTGAACAGTATCACGTTTTACGGGGTTGCCCGAAGCAGGTGAAAATGTTTTTCCTATTCGTGCATACAATAATTTCAGGTAATCATAGATCTCGGTTGAAGTGCCAACAGTAGAGCGTGGATTACGGGAATTTACTTTTTGTTCAATAGCGATAGCGGGTGAAATCCCTTTGATGTAATCCACCTCGGGTTTATCTATTCTCCCTAAAAATTGGCGTGCATAAGACGAAAGGCTTTCTACATAACGTCTTTGGCCTTCAGCATACAAGGTGTCAAAAGCAAGCGAAGATTTTCCGGAACCCGAAAGACCTGTAATAACAACCAGTTTATTACGCGGAATTGCAACATCCACATTTTTTAAATTATGAACGCGAGCACCTTTTATGATAATGTATTCTTTCGAACTTAAATCTTCTATGTTATTGGATGTAGTCATGCATTTTTATTGGTTAACAAAGGTAGTCAATTTTTTGCTTTTAAGTTGCTCAATTGGCTAACGAATTCTTCTTTCTGCAACAACTGAATTATTAGACTCAACTTAGGAATTATTCATTAAAATTGAAATTAATTTGGACATAAACCTTCTTGAAAAATGAAACGGGAAGGCCTTTTTGCGAAATTTATCATAAAGTTGTGGAAGGTTCCTTGGCAATAATATTTAAATAAACGATTTTTTACTCTTTTTATTACAGCAAAAAATCGTATAATTGCATTTAAATTTAAAATAAAATCGAATGGGTAAAGTTGCATTAATAACAGGAGTTACAGGTCAGGATGGCGCTTATTTAGCTGAACTATTGCTGGCTAAAGGTTACACAGTGCATGGCCTTAAAAGAAGGAGCTCCATGTTTAATACAGGGCGTATTGATCATTTGTACAAAGATCAGCATGAAACAAAAGTGAAATTCTTTTTGCATTATGGTGATTTAACCGATTCTACGAACCTTATCCGTATTATTCAGGAAACACAACCTGACGAAATATACAATCTTGCGGCACAGTCACATGTTAAAGTATCTTTCGATTCCCCGGAATATACCGCTAATGCTGATGCAATCGGACCATTGCGGATTTTGGAAGCTATCCGTATTTTAAAACTCGAAAGTAAAACTCGTTTTTATCAAGCCTCTACATCAGAGATGTATGGCTATGTTCAGGAGATCCCTCAAAAGGAAACAACACCTTTCTATCCTCGTTCACCTTATGGTGTTGCAAAAGTTTACGCTTATTGGATCACTAAAAATTATCGTGAAGCATATAACATTTATGCCTGTAATGGAATTTTGTTTAACCATGAAAGTCCCATCCGTGGAGAAACATTCGTTACCCGCAAAATTACAAGAGCCGTTGCTAAAATACATTTAAAATTACAGACAAAATTATTTCTTGGTAATCTTGATTCTGAGCGTGATTGGGGACATGCAAAAGATTATGTAGAGGGTATGTGGCTGATGATGCAGCAAAAAGTTGCAGATGATTACGTGCTGGCAACAGGTAAAAAAATAACTGTTCGTAAGTTTGTGGAATTGGCATTTGCAGAGGTAGGTATTACTTTGAAGTGGGAAGGTAAAGGAGTGGATGAAAAGGGAACTGATGTTGCAACCGGGAATTTAATTGTTGAAATTGATCCTCGTTATTTCCGTCCTACCGAAGTGGAATTGTTAATTGGTGATGCCTCAAAAGCAAAAAAAGATTTAGGTTGGGAGCCTAAATATACCCTGGAACAATTAGTAAAAGAGATGGTAGAAAGTGATGTGAAATTATTCGAGAGAGATAAATATTTATTGGATGGTGGACATGATGTTATGAATTTCCATGAGTAATTTACATTTCTTCAGAAATGAAGATAGTTTTTTTATATGTAAATAAGCCAGACTGCCTAAAGTGTCCATCTTTCAGTCATTTCGAACGGAGTCGAGAAATCTTTTATTGATTAACAAAAATGCTTCGATTCCTCTCAGCATAGCATTGATCAGGGAATTTAATATTTTTTAACAGACTTTTGGAAAAAGCATTGAATGGAAAAAAGCTCAAAAATATATATTGCAGGTCATCGCGGGATGGTAGGTTCTGCCATTATTAGAAGACTTCAAAAGGATGGATTTACAAATATAGTAACCCGTACTTCTAAAGAGTTGAATTTAATTAATCAGCAAGCTGTTGCTGATTTTTTTGCAACGGAGAAGCCGGATTTTGTTTTTTTAGCTGCCGCTAAAGTTGGCGGTATTGTTGCTAATAATACATATCGTGCGGAATTTATATACGATAATATAATGATTCAAAGTAATATTATCCATAGCTCTTATTTAAACAACGTTAAAAAATTATTGTTTTTAGGCTCCTCTTGTATTTATCCTAAAATGGCTCCACAGCCTTTGAAAGAGGACTATTTACTAACAGGGATTTTAGAGTCCACAAATGAGCCTTACGCGATCGCGAAAATTGCAGGGATTAAAATGTGTGATGCATACCGCAGTCAGTATGGTTGTAATTTCATTGCCGTTATGCCTACTAATCTCTACGGGCCAAATGATAATTATGATTTGAATAATTCTCATGTGCTTCCTGCGCTTATTCGCAAGTTTCATACTGCAAAAACTCAAAAATTGTCAAGTGTTGAAATTTGGGGAACAGGTACTCCAATGCGTGAATTCCTGCACGTGGATGATCTTGCCGATGCATGCTTTACGCTGATGCAAAATTATAATGAACCCGGCCTGATTAATATTGGAGTAGGTGAAGATATCAGTATCAAGGATCTTGCATTATTGGTTCAAAAGATAGTTAATTACGAAGGCGAATTAAAATTTGATACTACCAAGCCCGATGGAACACCCCGAAAATTGATGGATGTGAGCAAATTACACTCTTTTGGATGGAAACATAAAATTAACTTAGAAGAAGGCATCACAAGCGTTTATAAAGAAGTGAAGGATGTTTTCAATTT
>JAZKBX010000024.1:15730-23581 GCA_040388455.1 Bacteroidota bacterium | reverse complement strand
ACTTAGAAGAAGGCATCACAAGCGTTTATAAAGAAGTGAAGGATGTTTTCAATTTAGAGACCGCGTAACCGGGTTTTTATTTTTTGTTGAAATTTTATAGTTTTTGAATTCTTCTTCTTTTTGCCTGAGGCATGTATTATTTGAATTAGGTTAGTTCCGGGATGTGATTTTTACCCCAGCTAAGGATTTCCAAGGATGCAGACCTATTCCCGGGGAGCAGTATAATCGTATTAGAAAAAAGGATCCCCACATTGTTGTCAAGCCCCCAAGGGCGAAATAAATCGCCTATGATGTTGCACAATTTGTCACATACACAATTATTGATCTTTCCCGTTTGCAACCTTTTTATGTTTTTTCTCGTCTACCATATAAATCAAAGAAATTGAAGGCTTATGTTTAATAAAACCTTAGAAAAATCGATTTTTTGTTATTTCCCCCTTTCCAATTAGATCTTATTTAGAAAAAAAATCAAGATAAAGTAAAATATTTGACAGTTTTAAAAATAAAATAATACCTTTAATTTTTAATTTTTTCTGATTTGCGATAAAACTATTTTGTGACCCTGACCACTCTCAAACAATAGGAATGAAAAAAAAATATTTATCAACCATTCTCAAAGCTCAGGATCTCGAACTGTATTGGCTGTTTCGGGTCTTATTTATTGTTTTTTTTTCAACGATCATTCTTGATGCTCAGGCACAATGTCCAGTGGTTTCTGCCAAAGCATCATTTACCTCTATTTGTTCAGGTACCATTGCATCCATTGAGTTATCCGCTAATCAAACGGGAACTACCTATTCCTGGACAGTTGTTCAGGAAGGTATTGTTGGTGCAGCTGATGGAACAGGTACCCGAATTCCCCAAACATTAACCGCAACTGACGCGGCAGCTGGCTCTGTTGTTTATACAATTACACCCCTTGCAAATGGTTGTAAAGGCGCATCTTCGTCAGTTAAAATAACAGTCAATCCAATTCCGCTTATTACCGCAACTCCATTAACTTCAACAATTCCCTCAAATAGTGCGGTATCAATAATACTAACAAGCGATGCAGCAGAAACAGCATTTTCATGGACAGTTATACGATCTGGAATAGATGGAGCAATAGCCGGGTCCGGCTCTGTGATCAACCAGGTTTTAACAGCAAATGCTGAAAAGGGAATCGCAACCTATCGTATTACACCTAATTCGAAAGGCTGTGCAGGGGAACCAATTAATGCAAAGGTGATTGTTAAAAGATGATCATAGCATACTGTTTAATAATATTATTTTGAATACTATTTCTTAGAAAACACAATGAAATTTATCAAATTTCAAACAAAAAACATGCATAGCTTTACAAATTATATTTTTAATAAAGCTCAGATATTCAGGCTGCAAAGGTCTTTGCAGCTTGCTTTTGTCCTATTCTTTTTTATTTCCTTTCAAAAAGGAAAGGCTCAATGTCCCGTTGCTAATCCCGTAGCAGCAACAACTATTTGTTCAGGAACAATTATATCTGTTGCATTAACAAGTGACCTTCCTGGAACAACTTACACCTGGACTGCTGTTCAAACGGATGTAGTTGGTTCTGGCGACTGCTCCACTGGTTGTGGTTCCACTATTGGAGACACTTTAACTGCCGTAGAGGTTTTTCCGGGTACTGTGGCTTATACGGTTACACCATTTACAGCACTTTGCCCTGCAGGAGGGATTCCGATTGTGATCAACATTACTGTTAACCCTATTCCATTAGCTATTGCTTCTAATTCTACAATATGTTCAGGAGCTACATCATCCGTTGCAATAACAAGTGATGTTGCAGGTGCCACTTTTGCCTGGACTGTTATTCAGGCTGGTGTGTCTGGCGCATCTCCTGGTGCCGGAAGTTTAATTTCTCAAACTTTAAATACTACAGGGCCATCTTCAGGTATTGCAACTTACAATATAATTGCAACAGCAGGCAATTGTGCAGGAGAACCAATAAACACAAAGGTTACCATCAGACAGCTGCCTGCAATTAATTTAGGTGCTAATCCTGAAGTTTGTGTGGGAACCCTTACTGCTAACCTTACCTATAGTTCTACGGGTGGAAGCCCAAATCAATACAGCGTTAATTTTGATGCAACAGCCGAAGGGCAGGGGTTTGTAGATGTAGTAAATCAGGTATTGCCTGCAAGTCCTATTGTTCTGGTAGTTCCCGGAGGAGCAGCTGTTGGTGTTTATAATGCTGTTTTGTCGGTAAATAATTCAATTAATGGTTGTCCGGGTGCTTCTTACCCAATAACTGTAACGGTTTCAGCACCTATCCCTCAGGTAATAACGGGCTTAACATCTCTGTGTGTAGGAGGGACGGATACCTGGAGCAGTACTTCTCCTGGTGGTACATGGAGCAGTGCCACACCTGGTGTTGCAACTGTGGACCCTAATTCAGGTTTAGTAACCGGGGTTTCTCCGGGTACATCCGACATAACTTATTCTGTTACCATTGGAGGTTGCGTGAATACTGCAATGCAAACAGTAACTATCACTGCATCCACCCCTCAGATAATAACCGGATTAACATCGCTTTGTGTGGGAGCAACAGATACTTGGACCAGCACTACAGGTGGCGGTACTTGGTCGAGTGCTACTCCCGGAGTAGCTACAGTTGGAGCCGGTACAGGTTTAGTAACAGGTATTTCAGCCGGCACCTCCGACATAACATATTCGGTAACCACGGGCGGTTGTATAAATACTGCAATGCAAACAGTTACAATTTCTGACCCAACTCCTCAGGTAATAACCGGTACATCACCCATTTGTGTGGGTGCAACTGCCACTTGGACCGGCACTTCTCCAGGAGGAACATGGAGCAGTGCAACTCCCGGAGTAGCCACCGTTGGTGCCGCTTCAGGTGTAGTAACAGGTATTTCAGTTGGTACATCCGATATCACCTATTCAGTTACGCTTGGGGGGTGTGTCAATTCTGCGATCAAAACAGTTACCGTAAACGCATCTCCTACTCTGGTTATCAATGATCCCGCAGCTGTTTGTTCTCCTGCAACATCTGACCTTACTGCAGGAGCTGTTACCGCAGGTTCTACAGGAGGGCTCACTTTTACTTATTTTACTGATGCAACTGCAACATCGGTATTTGCTACCCCATCTGTAGCACCAGCTGGAACCTATTATATTGTGGGTACTGCTGTAGGAGGTTGCGCTGATACCGCAGCGGTAACGGTAACGGTAAATACAAAACCGGATCTGATTACAGTTCCCCAAACTGTATGTTCACCTGCGACTACTGCCAACCTTATGGATCCTTCTGTTACAGCCGGTTCCACTCCAGGTTTGACTTTTACTTATTTTACGGATGCTGCTGCAACTTCTGTGTATGGAACTCCATCAGCAGCAACTGCCGGTACCTATTATATTGTTGGTACCCTTGGAGGCCTTTGTTCTGATACAACGGGTGTAAATGTTACGGTTAACCCTTCTCCAAATGTGGTTACCAATAACCAAACGGTATGCTCACCTGCAACAGTGGATCTTACTGCCGGAGCAATAACACTTGGTTCAACAGGAGGTTTAAGTTTTTCTTATTTTACAGATGCAGGGGCAACATCGGTTTACGGTACCCCGAGCACTGCACCAGCAAATACCTATTATATTGTTGGTATAACCTTGGCAGGATGTTCTGACACAACTGCGGTTACGGTGACGGTTAACACCACTCCAATAGTACTTACTGTTCCACAGGCAGCGTGTGCGCCTGCAACCATTAATCTTACTTTGGCTGGTGTAACTGCAGGTTCCACAGGAGGCTTAACTTTTACGTATTGGATGAACGCAGGCGCAACCAATCCGCATATAACACCTACATTAGCAACAACAGGTACTTACTATATTGTAGGAACAATTGGCGGCTGTTCGGATACCACCGCGGTAACAGTTACCATTAATCCTAAACCAGATGTTGTTACCAACACTCCGGCAACAGTATGTGCTCCTGCAACAGTTAATCTCATGGATCCGGCAGTTACTGCAGGCTCAACAGCAAGTTTATTATTCACCTACTTTACTGATGCAGCTGCAACAACTTCATATCCAACACCCGGAACAGCAACTTCCGGAACCTATTATATTGTTGGTACAGTAAATCCGGGATCAGGATGTACCGATACCGCAGCGGTAATTGTTACCATTACTCCAAAGCCGGTAGTTGTAACAGTTCCCCAAACAGCTTGTGACCCTTCATTAGTGAATCTTATGTTAGGTGGCGTTACTGCAGGATCAACTCCAGGATTATCATTTACCTACTTTACAGATGCTGCTGCAACAACTACTATTGGTGATCCTACGGCAATGACAACAGGAACTTATTATATTGTTGGTTCTACAGGTGGCGGCTGCTCCGATACCACCGCTGTTACAGTTACCATCAATCCAACTCCTGTTCTAATGATCACCCCTCCTGCAGCGGTATGTTCACCTGCAACTGTTGACCTTACTGCACCTGCAGTTACTGCAGGATCTACAGGCCTTGGCGTTTTAACTTACTTTTTAGATGCAGGATTAACCATGCCGAACCCAAGTCCTTCAGCAGTGTCAGCCAGTGGTACCTATTATATTGTGGGCACATTGGGTAGTTGTTCTGATATTGAACCGGTAACCGTTACCATTAACCCACAACCAACTGTAATTGCAGCTCCTCTATCTCTTTGTTTAAGTGCCACAGCGAATCTTACTGCCGATTCTGTGACAACAGGCTCAACACCTGGCTTAGACTTTACTTATTTTACCGATCCTACTGCAACAACTCCTGTTGTAGGCCCTGAAGCAGTTGGAGCAGGAACCTATTATATTGTTGGTACTGTACCAGCAACAGGATGTTCCAATATAACATCTGTTGATGTTACATTAGCACCAATAGTTCTTACTACTGATCAGGCCGCTTGTTCCCCCACCACAACAACTGATTTAACATTAGCAGCTGTTACAGCCGGTTCTACCCCTGGTTTGTTTTATACATACTTTAATGATGCAATAGCCACAGATCCCGTTGCAGATCCAACAGCAGCAGTAGCTGGAACCTATTACATTGTTGGTACCACACCAGATCTTTGCGCTGATACTACTGCAGTAGATTTTACAGTAAATCCACTACCAAATGTTATTACCGTAGATCAAACAATATGCGCACCGGCAACGGTGGATCTCACTTCAGCACCGGTGATCGGAGGTTCAACTGGAGTTTCATCTTTTAGCTATTTTACAGATGCTTTAGCTACATCCCCTTACTTAACACCCACAACTGCCGGTAATGGCACTTATTTTATTGTTGGTTCAACTTTGTTTGGATGTACCGATACTGCTTCGGTGCTGGTTACTATTGATGCACAACCTACAGTAATTACAGTAAACCAAGGAGCTTGTTCACCAATTTCAACAATAGACTTAACATTGGATACTATTACTACAGGGTCAACCCCAGGCTTGGATTTTACATATTTTAATGATGCGCTGGCCACAGATCCGGTTGTAGATCCAACAGCAGCAGTAGCCGGAACCTACTATATTGTTGGGACCATACCGGGCGGATGTTCCAATATAGCTGCTGTGACGTTTACAGTAACTGCAAAACCAATAGTACTTACATCACCGCAATCAATATGTTCACCAGGAACAATTGACCTTACATCACCAAGTGTAACAGCAGGTTCAACGATAGGGTTAAATTTCACTTACTTTATAGATGTTTTAGCAACTTCATCCTATCTTACACCGGCAACTGCAGGCAACGGAACGTATTATATTGTTGGTTCAAACTTAGCTTCTTGCTCTGATACAACTGCGGTAGTAGTTACCATCGATGCAAAACCAGTATTAGTTACTGTGCCCCAAAATGTATGTACACCAGCAACAACAGCTGACCTTACCTTGCCGGCAGTTACATCCGGAGGAGGTTTAAGTTATACCTATTTTACTGATCCTGACGCCACCTCGCCTTATGGTACTCCTACAGTTGCAACTACCGGTACCTATTATATTGTTGGGGAAACCCTGGAAGGATGCTCTGATACAGCTTCTGTTGTCGTTACGGTAAGTCCAAAACCAACAGTAATTACAGTTCCTCAGCCAATATGTACGCCATTATTAACAGTTGACATTACCCAGGCGGCTGCTACATTCGGTTCCACACCATTTTTGACCTTTACTTATTTTACAGATGCTCTTGCAACAACAACGTTTGGTGCTCCCAATATAGCTGGAGCAGGAACTTATTATATTGTTGGTCAATCTGCGGCCGGCTGTTATGATACCACAGGGATAACTGTTACTGTTAACCCTAAACCAACTGTAATCACCAACGATCCTCCACCAATTTGTTCTCCGGCAACTTCTGATCTAACTTTAAATGCGATAACATTCGGTTCAACAGGTAGTTTAACGTTCTCTTACTATTCAGATGCGTTAGCCGCATCGGTTTACCCTACTCCTGCAGCAGCTGTTGCTGGCACGTATTATATTGTAGGGGTTACATTGGCCGGGTGTTCTGATACAACTGCGGTAAATGTCATTTCCGATGCGATACCGGATGTAGTTACCGTACCGCAATCGATTTGTTCACCTTCTACCACTACTGATCTTACTGCATTCGGAGTAACAGCAGGTTCTACCATTGGATTAACATTTACTTACTTTACAAACATCGGAGCAACACTTCCTGTTCCGGACGAAGCAGCCGTTCCGGTTGGAACCTATTATATTGTAGGGTCAACACCAGGCGGTTGTACTGATACAACCCCGGTAGTGGTTACGCTTGACCCTGGTGCTGATGCAGGTACTGTAACCGGGACCTCACCTCTGTGTATAGGCGCAACTGCTAATTATTCCAGTGATGGTGATTTAGGCGGAAGCTGGAGCAGTAGTGATATATTAATTGCCACAGTAGATGGAGTCGGTTTAGTAACTGGTGTAGGTGCAGGCGTCTGCAATATCATATATACTGTTAATGGAGGATGTAACGGAATACAAACTGCACAAATGTCGCTAACCATAACTCCAAATGCGAGCATCGTTTCTGTAACCGGAACTACACCGCTTTGTATTGGTGGAACAGATACTTATGCTGCCAATTCAGTGGTTCTTGGTGGCGGAGTGGCCGCATGGAGCAGCAGCGATATTTTAGTTGCCACAGTAGATGGAGCAGGCCTGGTAACAGGTATAGCTGCAGGTACTTGTAATATTATACATACCATAACCGGTGGATGTAATGGACTGCAAAGTGCACAGCAATCATTAACTATAATTCCAGATGCGAGCATTGCTTCTGTAACAGGAACAACACCTCTTTGTATTGGTGGAACGGCCACTTATTTAGCTAACTCTGTGGTGCTTGGTGGTGGAGTTGGGTCATGGAGCAGCAGCGACATTTCAGTTGCCACTGTTGATGGTACGGGCTTAGTTACTGGTATAGGAGCAGGCACCTGCAATATCATTTTTACCATAAACGGAGGATGTGGTGGAATAAAAACTGCTCAACAGATATTAACTGTAACTCCGAATGCAAGTGTAGTTTCTGTAACCGGAACAACACCACTTTGTGTAATTGGTACGACCACCTATACTGCTAATTCAGTGGTGCTTGCTGGTGGAGTGGGCTCGTGGAGCAGCAGCGATATATTAGTTGCTACTGTTGATGCAACAACAGGCTTAGTAACAGGTGTAGGTGCAGGTACTTGTGATATCATATTTACCATAAACGGGGGGTGTGGCGGAATACAAACCGCTCAACAGTCATTAACTGTTAACCCGTTAGATGATGCATCTTTCACTTACGCATTATCCACTTATTGCCAAACGGATCCCATTAATCCTACCCCGATA
>JAZKBX010000024.1:1135-15720 GCA_040388455.1 Bacteroidota bacterium | reverse complement strand
GATAGTAACTGGACTACCAGGTGGTATATTTAGTTCAACGGTAGGGTTGGTTTTTGTAAGCACCGCAACAGGTCAGATAGATTTAGCATTAAGTACTCTTGGAACATACACTGTAACGTATACCTCTAATGGCCTGTGTCCTAATAACACTACTTTTGATGTAACAATAACAACTGCACCTTCGGCAACATTTAGTTATACCGGAACACCTTATTGCCAGGATGCTGCTAATCCTTCTCCAACATTTCCCCTTGGGTCAAGTGCTGGTACTTTCAGTTCCACCGCAGGATTGGTATTTGTAAGTACAGTAACCGGGGAAGTTGATCTTGCTGCAACCACGGCTGGAACTTACACGGTAACCAATACCATAGCAGCTTCTGGTGCTTGTCCTTTAGTAACCGCCACCTCACCAATTACCATTACAGCATTACCAGTAGCAACATTTAGCTATACCGGCACTCCTTATTGTCAGAATGGAGTTAATCCCTTCCCAACATTTAGTGGTGGCGGAATCGCAGGCACATTCAGCTCCACCGCAGGATTGGTATTTGTAAGTGCAGTAACCGGAGAAGTTAATCTGGCATTAAGCACCGCGGGAACTTACACGATAACCAACACCATAGCAGCTTCAGCAGGTTGTGGCATTGTAACAGCCACTTCCCCAATAACAATAACCGCACAGCCTGTAGCCACCTTCAGCTATACCGGAACACCTTATTGCCAGGATGCTGCTAACCCTTCTCCAACATTCCCCCTCGGATCAAATGCTGGTACTTTCAGTTCCACCGTAGGATTGGTATTTGTAAGTACAGCAACAGGCGAAGTAGATCTTGCTGCAAGTACGGCCGGAACTTATACGGTAACTAATAGCATAGCAGCTTCAGCTGGTTGTGGCATTGTAACCGCCACTTCCCCAATAACGATAACGGCCCTACCTGTAGCTACTTTTAGTTATACCAGCACTCCTTATTGTCAGAATGGAGTCAATCCCTTACCAACGTTCAATGGTGGTGGGGTCGCAGGCACATTCAGCTCCACCGCAGGATTGGTATTTGTAAGTGCAGTAACCGGAGAAGTTAACCTGTCATTAAGCACGGCAGGAACCTATACGATAACCAATACCATAGCAGCTTCAGCAGGTTGTGGCATTGTAACAGCCACTTCCCCAATAACGATAACCGCACTGCCTATAGCTACCTTCAGCTATACCGGAACACCTTATTGCCCAAATGGTATCAATCCATTTCCAACATTCAGTGGCGGTGGGGTAGCAGGTACATTTAGTTCCACAGCAGGTTTGTCTTTTGTCAGTATATCTACCGGGGAAGTTGATCTGGCTATAAGTGCTTCAGGGACTTATACTGTAACTAATACAATCATTGCCGCAAATGGCTGCCCTATTGTAACTGCAACATCAACAATAACTATTAATACTTTGGATGATGCAACCTTCAGTTATCCATTATCAACTTTTTGTCAAACAGGAGCCAATCCAACACCAATTGTAACGGGATTAGCCGGAGGAACTTATAGTTCCACTCCAGGTTTGGTTTTTGTTAGTGTACTTACAGGAGAAATAGATTTAGCTGGAAGTACGTTGGGTACATACACTATAACTTACACTACTAATGGGCCATGTCCAAATACGGGTATTTTTAGTGTTACCATTACTTTATTGCCTGACGCAACATTTAGTTACGCTGCGCCATCTTATTGCCAGGGAATAGGTTCAAATCCTTTGCCTGTATTTCCTCTTGGATCAAGTGCAGGAACATTTTCAGCTCTTCCTGCAGGCTTAGTATTTGCAGATGCCAATACAGGCGAAATCGATATTGTAGCAAGCGCTCCGGGGGTATATACAATTACTAATTTTATTGCTGCATCTGGAGGTTGTCCTGCAAATTCTGCAACATTCCCATTAACAATTAATGCCATTGATGATGCATCTTTTACTTATTCTTTATCCACTTATTGTCAAACAGGTATCAATCCTACGCCAATAGTTACAGGGTTGCCCGGAGGAGCATTTAGTTCAACAATAGGATTGGTATTTGTTGATGCAAATACAGGTGAGATTGATTTAGCAGGAAGTGTATTAGGAACCTATATTATAACATACACCACCAGCGGACCTTGTCCGAATACCGATGTTTTTAATGTTACCATAACTTTATCCCCATCGGCCACATTTAGTTATTCAGGTCCTTATTGCCAGGGTGGAAGTCCTGACCCTTCTCCAACTTTCTCTCTCGGGTCAAGTGCTGGAACTTTTAGTTCTACACCTGGTCTCGTTTTTATTAGTGCGGCAACCGGACAAATAGACCTTTCTATAAGTACACCTGGAACATATGTTGTAACTAATACTATTGCCGCATCTGGTGGATGTCCTGCAGCTTTCGCGATAAATTCTGTTACTATTAATGACTTACCTACTATATCAACTGCAGGGCCGGACCAAATTAATGCAGCTACCTGTGGATTGACCTCTGCTAACCTTGCAGCAAATGCACCAATAATAGGAACTGGAAGTTGGAGTATTTTCAGTGGAGCAGGAGGAAGTTTTACTCTTGCAACTGATCCAACTACCATATTTAATGGGATAGCTGGAAATACCTATGTTTTGATATGGACAATTTCAAATACCCCTTGTACAGCATCTACCGATAGTGTAACAATTACATTTAATCAAGTTCCTACAACTGCTGCTGCCGGATTAGACCAAACGAGTTTTGCTACCTGCGGATTAACTTCGGTTACTCTTGCAGCAAATGCGCCAATTATAGGAACAGGTAACTGGAGCATTTTCAGTGGAGTTGGCGGAAGTTTTGTTCTTGCATCTGATCCAACTACTGTATTTAGCGGAACAGCAGGAAATACTTATGTTTTAGTATGGACAATTTCAAATGTGCCTTGTACAGCTTCTACCGACAGCGTAACAATTACATTTAATCAAGCTCCAACAACTGCTGCTGCAGGGTCAGACCAAACAGGTTCTTCTACTTGCGGATTAATTTCTGTTCCTCTTGCAGCAAATACACCAATAATTGGCGCAGGAAATTGGAGTGTTTTTAGCGGAGTTGGTGGCAGTTTTGTTCTTGCATCTGATCCTACTACAGTATTTACCGGCACTGCGGGAAGTACCTACGTTTTAATATGGACAATTACAAATGCTCCTTGTGTTTCTACGGACAGTGTAACCATTACATTTAATGTATTTCCAACAGTTGTGACCAATAACCCTGTAGCGGTTTGTTCTCCTGCAACTGTAGATATTACAGCAGCAGCAGTCACTCTGGGTTCAACAGTCAGCTTATCTTTTACTTATTTTACAGATGCATTGGCTATAACGCCATATTTAACTCCGGCAACAGCGGTTGCAGGAACCTATTATATTGTAGGAGCAACATTAGCAGGATGCACCGATACAACAGCTGTTGTTGTTACCGTAAACTCAAGCCCTGATGTTACAGCAACAGGTATAAACCTTACATGTTTTAATGTTTGTAATGGTAGTGCAATTGCAACTGTGGTTGGCGGTACTCCGGACTTTACTTATATTTGGTCATCAGGACCAAGCATAACAAAAACTAGTGCCACAGATACCATTACGGGGTTGTGTATTTCAGGATACACAGTAACTGTAACGGATGCAAATGGATGTTCTGATACAGATTCAGTTACCTTAACACAACCTACTCAGATTGTTCCTAATGTTACAACAGGCAATATTTCTTGTTTAGGTGTTTGTGATGGTTTATCTGAATCATCTCCAAGCGGTGGAACAGCTCCTTATACATTTGCATGGAATACTGGATCAGTTGATACCTTGATCACTGACCTTTGTCCTGGAACATATACAGTTATTGTTACTGACGCCCTTGGTTGTACTATTTCATTACCTGATACCATTGTTCAGGCGGCAGCAGTCTTGTCAAACGCTATTATTACTAACGCAACTTGTGGTTTATGTGACGGTCAGGTAGTATTGGCTCCATCAGGTGGAATAGCTCCTTATACTTTTTTATGGGGTAACGGACAAACAAGTAATACAGAAACCAATTTATGTGCAGGATTATATTCTGTTAATATTACTGATAGTGCAGGTTGTAGTTCAAGTTATTCAATACCGATTAGTAATCCGGGTGGTCCAACAAGTGCAACCATAACATCTACCAACATAAGCTGTTTCGGTTTATCAGATGGAGCCGTAACCGCAGTGACACCTGCTGGAGGAACACCTCCTTATTCTTACCTTTGGATTCAGGGAGGAGAAACCACATCAACACTAAGCAATTTAGGCGCAGGTGTTTATTATGTTCAGATAGCCGACAGTGTTGGATGTTCATTAATTGATTCTGTGACAATTACTGAACCTACACAGGTGGTTGTTAACCAGTTTATAACTGCTTCAACTTGTGGTCTTTGTGACGGAAGTCTTTCAGTGGCTCCAAGTGGAGGTGCTGCACCATATACTGTGGTTTGGAGCACGGGCTCAGTATTGGATACAATAACCAGTTTATGTCCCGGCTTTTATTCAGTTCAAATCACTGATTTTGTTGGATGTGCGCAAAGTATAGTAATGCCGCTTAATAGTTTGAATGCACCAACACTTACTACATCATCCGTACAACTTTTATGTAATGGAGCATGCAATGCAACTGCAACTATTGTAGCAGCAGGAGGGATTTTACCTTATACCTATTTGTGGAATGATCCGGGTGCTCAAACAACTGACGTGGCAACAGCACTATGTGCAGGCACTTATTTTGTGCAGGTTACAGGTGGTGGCTGTGTTTCATTTGCTTCGGTTGAAATAACTGATCCTGCCCCGATCGGATTTTCTTTGGCAAATTCAGTTGATCCTTTGTGTAATGGAAATAACAATGGTTCTGTGGCAGTTATACCATTTGGAGGAACACTTCCATATACATTCTCCTGGACAGGAAGTGGAAGTGTAAGTGATACCGCATCGGGCCTTTCAGCAGGAGTTTATGTGGTAACAGTAACCGATGCGAATGGTTGTACTTCCTCACAATCAAATACACTTGCTAATCCTGATTCATTAACAATTTCGAATGTTCCAACACCTGCAAGTTGTAATACTATTGCCGATGGTGCAATTGATGTTACTGTTGGCGGTGGCACACCGGGTTATACATATCAATGGAGTGGAGGTTCTGCATTAACTACCCAGGATCTAACCGGTATTTTAATAGGATCTTATGATATCACTGTTACTGACACAAACGGTTGTACAATTACTGATAATATTATAATAACATCAACTGTAACAGTGAACGCTGTGGCAGGTAATGATACCGCCTTCTGTGAACCGGGTACTATGTTGTTAAGTGCCGCAGGAAGTAGTGCTAACGCTATCAATTATCAATGGTTCCAGATTCCAACAAATACACTGGTTGGAAGTATTGTGGATGTTTCGGTAACACCTGCTGTAGGGGTAACTGACTATTATGTGATAGTGGATAACGGTGCAGGCTGCGCTCATAATGATACAATTAGTGTTACAGTAAATGCGTTGCCTGTGGCGAATGCTGGTGCGGACGTTACCATATTGGCAACCACCACCACTGTTCTTGGAGGAAATCCTACTGGTCCAGTTGGGGCTACCTATGCATGGGATCCGATACTTGGATTAGATAATGGAACTAATTCAAATCCTGTTGCTAATCCAACAGTAACTACCACTTATACAGTAACAGTTACTTCTGCCGAAGGTTGTAAATCAAATGATATTGTAATAGTTACAGTAGTTGCCAACATTACATTTGCAAATGGTATTTCCCCTAATGCGGATGGGGCAAATGATGAATGGATAATCGATAACATAGAACTGTTCCCGAAATCGGTGGTGGAAGTATATAACAGATGGGGTGAACTGTTATTCCAGTCAACCGGATATACTGAGAAATGGAAAGGTGTATTCAAAGGTCAGTTATTACCTGTTGGAACATATTATTACATTATTAATTTGAATGATCCGTTTTTCCCGGATGTTTTAACAGGGCCAATTACAATTTTGAGATAAAAGAAGCCTCTCTCCTTAATCCTCTCCCCGCAAGGGAGAAGGCAATAGTTGAGTTACTTGAAAGACAATAAAGATAAATGAAAAAGATAAAAGATAAATCTTGCAGGATCAAATTCCCTCAATTGTGGAGAGGGTTAGGGAGAGGTGTTTTGTTTCTTCTTTTTTTCTTCACCTCTCTCCTTTGGAGAGGGTCTGGGGGAGAGGCTTTTGCACAACAGTTGCCTCATTATAGTAATTATATGCTTAATAATTTTGTGATGAATCCTGCTGTTGCTGGAAGTAATCCATATTTTGAAGGCTTATCAAATAATCGTTACCAATGGATCGGGATCACAGATGCACCACGTACTTACATATTAAGCGTGAATGGTCCAACAAAATCATTAAACGTTGGTTTAGGCGGGATACTATTCACTGATATTGTTGGCCCAACACGTAGGACCGGTTTTTATCTTTCGTATGCCTATCATATCAAAGTTGCAGAAAAAGTAAAGGTATCCTTCGGTTTATCAGGTGGTGTTCTTCAATTTATGGTAGATGCTTCTAAAATTACATTAAGAGACCCTACAGATCAGGTTATCAGTAATGGCTTGCAGTCTGTTATTGCTCCTGACTTTGGTGTAGGGGTATATGCGTATTCAGCTGATAAAAAATGGTATGCCGGGGCAAGTATGCCGCAAATATTGCAGAATAGGATAAACTTTTTTGAAACAGCTACCTCATCATTAAGCAAATTAGCAACGCATTTTTATATTACCGGTGGATATAAATATAAGTTAAACGAAAATTTCACCTTAGAACCATCTGCCTTAATTAAATTTGTAAAACCAGCGCCTGTTCAGTTCGATCTTGGTGTACGTGCTGTGTACCGCGAAAAAATGTGGTTAGGCGCTGCATATCGGAATCTGGATGCTGTTTCAGTAATGGTTGGATATACAATGCAGGAAAACCTGACCTTTGCTTATTCCTACGATTTTACTACTTCAAACATAAGAAAATACAGCACGGGAACGCATGAGTTCATGATTGGAATTAAATTCCATAAATTGGAAAAGATAGAAAGAGTGGAAACTGTTAAAGAAGTTACAAAATAGACGCAGATACCTTCAGGACTTTACGGAATTTCGGAAACTAAAAATTGAAATATTTCTTAACCTCCTATCATTTTTTTTATTTCATTTAGTTTCATTAGCGCCTCAATAGGAGTTAAGGTATTAATATCTGTTTTTTGAAGTTCATCTTTTATATTTTCTAAAACAGGGTCGTTCAGTTGAAAAAAGCTTAACTGCAAATTTTCTGTTGATGGTTGTTTGTTGATCGCCTCCACAAAAACCTCTTGATTCCTGATTCCTGACTCTTGGTTCTTGATTCTTAATTCCTGATTCTTTTTATCTCCTCCAAGCTTCAGGTTGATCTTCCGCTCCGATCCTCCTATTCCGGATTCTTTTCCTTCTCTTTCGCCTTCCAATTGTG
This sequence comes from Bacteroidota bacterium, assembly GCA_040388455.1. Classification (GTDB taxonomy): domain Bacteria; phylum Bacteroidota; class Bacteroidia; order 2-12-FULL-35-15; family 2-12-FULL-35-15; genus 2-12-FULL-35-15. Next base: position 8,201 of record JAZKBX010000024.1, on the reverse strand, counting down.
CAAGAATTTGATTCGCCCTGTCCAGTACTTTTTTTGGCATTCCTGCCATCTTTGCAACATGAATACCAAAGCTATGCTCGCTTCCACCGGGTACTAGCTTGCGGGTAAATAACACTTTGTTACCTACCTCTTTCACCGAAACGTTAAAGTTCTTTACACGATGCATGGAATTTGTCATTTCATTCAGCTCATGGTAATGAGTGGCAAATAATGTTTTAGCTTTTACAGAAGGATTTTCATGGATATATTCAGCTATTGCCCAGGCAATGGAGATCCCGTCATAGGTGCTGGTTCCTCTACCAATTTCGTCAAGTAAAATTAAACTGCGGTTCGATAGATTATTTAAGATGCTGGCCGTTTCATTCATTTCTACCATAAAGGTTGATTCACCCGATGAAATATTATCAGAAGCACCAACCCGTGTAAAAATTTTATCCACCAATCCTAAATTAGCATGTTTTGCGGGCACAAAACTTCCCATCTGTGCCATCAATACAATTAATGCGGTTTGTCGCAACAGAGCCGATTTTCCGGACATATTCGGTCCGGTTATGATAATGATCTGTTGTTTTTGATTATCAAGGTATATATCATTGGCAATATATTCTTCGCCAACAGGTAATTGTTTCTCTATCACCGGATGACGGCCATCTTTGATATCTAATATATCATTTTCAAAAAGGTGTGGGCGGACGTAATTATTTTTTTGCGCTATGGTAGCGAAGGATAATAAACAGTCCAAACGGCCTATTAACGAAGCATTCAACTGAATGGTAGAAATGTAATCCATTAATCCGATTACTAGGTCATTAAAAAGTCTTATTTCTAATGCAATAATTTTTTCTTCGGCACCTAATATTTTTTCTTCGTACTCTTTTAGTTCGGGCGTGATATAACGTTCAGCAGTAGTAAGTGTTTGTTTGCGGATCCAGGTGCCCGGAACTTTATCTTTATGCGTATTGGTTACTTCCAGGTAATAACCAAACACACTGTTAAATGCCACTTTTAAAGAGGAGATTCCGGTAATTTCACTTTCACGTTGTTGTATCTGCAACAAATAATCCTTTCCTGAATAGGAGATTTTTCGTAAATCGTCCAATTCAGCATTCACCCCTTCAGCAATTACATTTCCTTTGGCTACAAGGTAAGGCGGTTCGGGCATTATTTCTTTTTCAATGCGCTCAATTACCAATTTACATGGATTAAGTTGCTCTGCGATCTTTTGTAATGAAGTGTTTTTTGAATTTTCGCAAGTAGTTTTTATTGGAACAATTGCCGTTAGTGCACGTTTCAATTGCACCACCTCTTTAGGTGAGATACGCGCTGTTGCAACTTTTGAAATGATGCGCTCCAGATCTCCAATTAATTCCAGCTGTTGAATGATAAGTTCGTTTGTTTCCCGATTTGATAAAAAATAATCCACAACCTCCAATCGTTCCTCAATGGAAACTTTATCTTTTAATGGGAGTGCCAGCCAACGTTTCAGCATACGTGAACCCATTGGCGAAACAGTCTGATCAATAATATCGATCAGTGTTTTTGCATTATCATTTTGTGAATTAAATAATTCTAAATTTCGAATGGTAAAACGATCAAGCCAAACGTATTTCTCTTCTTCAATACGTGATATGGTGGTGATGTGTTTTACTTTATCATGTGCTGTATCGGCAAGGTAATGAAGTGCGGCACCGGCAGCAATTATGCCCTGTTTCAGGTTTTCAATACCAAAGCCTTTTAATGATTTTGTATCAAAATGTTTTAATAAAAGGTCGTTACCAAAATCAGAACTAAATGCCCAATCATCTAATCCGTAGGTGTAAAATTTTTCGCCAAAAGTTTCAATGAATAATTTCTTTTTATTTTTCTGAAATAAAACCTCGCTTGGCCGGAAACTTTGTAACAGCTTATCAATGTATTCAAGATTGCCTTCAGCAACTAAAAATTCACCGGTAGAAACATCTAAAAATGAAACACCCGAAATTTTTTCTCCCAGGTAAACACTTGCCAAAAAATTATTGGATTTATGTTCAAGTACTTTGTCATTAAAGGTAACACCGGGAGTTACTAATTCTGTAACGCCACGTTTTACAATAGTTTTGGTCAACTTAGGGTCTTCTAACTGGTCGCAAATAGCAACACGTTGCCCTGCACGAACTAATTTAGGGAGATAAGTATCCAATGAATGATAAGGAAAGCCGGCTAATTCAATAAAAGAGGCATACCCGTTAGCCCTTTTGGTAAGTACAATACCTAAAATGTTTGCAGTTTTAACGGCATCACTTCCAAAGGTTTCATAAAAATCGCCAACGCGAAACAGTAACAAAGCATCCGGATATTTTGCCTTGATACCATTAAACTGTTTCATCAGCGGGGTTTCGCTTTCCGCAGTGGTTGTTTTTGTTGGGGTTTTATTCTTTGCCATCTTCGGTAAAAGTACAAAACCTAATTACACCTCAAATGAAAGTTTTTAACACTTTTTCAGCAATTGTTTTATAGTTTTGCTTTTGAAATAAATCATTTAAAAAGTATTAACCTGAGTTCGATTGTTGAGGTTGTTCTTTCAGTGCAAATGGTTGCGTTAGGGATTGTAACGTAAATCCTTTTCTTTTTAGAAAAGATTGAAGTGCAAAGCCCGCCAATTCTTCCTTTAAGAATTGGAACGCCCCATATGAACATTCGCCACTCAGATTAATTGTAATAAGAATTACTGGATATAGAAGTATGAGAAAATTATTGAACGAAGAATTGAATCGGAAATCATTGGATGAATTTAAGCAAGCCATCAAAACGCCTATTGTTATTGTGCTTGATAATGTGCGTAGTTTGAATAACGTAGGATCCGTTTTTAGAACAGCTGATGCTTTTTTAGTGGAAGCCGTTTATCTATGTGGCATTACAGGAACTCCACCGAATAAGGACATTCAAAAAACTGCACTAGGTTCAACGGATAGTGTTTCCTGGAAATATTTTAAAAGCACACTGGAGGCAGTTGAAGAGTTAAAGCAAAATAATTACAATGTGTATGCTATTGAGCAGGCTCAGTCTGCAATTATGCTAAATAATTTTAAACCGGATAAATCGAAAAAATTAGCAATTATTTTTGGTAACGAAGTAAAAGGGGTTGAGCAAGAAGCAATTGATGCGAGTATCGGTGTTATTGAAATACCGCAAGTAGGGACCAAGCATTCTTTAAATATTGCAGTAAGTGTTGGAGTTGTTACCTGGGACTTATTTCAAAAAATGATTTGATCTATTGGAATTGATCCTGTTGGGGAGCTCTATAAATAAAAATGTCCAGCAATTTTGCTGGACATTTTTATTTATAAAATCTTTTTAATTTTAGTTTACCATCGCTTTAAAGTCAGCGTTTTCGCGGAATTTAATGAATTCAGCATCATCCTTTGCCATAGCTTTAAATGAAGCGTCTTTCTGGATTGCAGTTTTTAAGTTGTTATTTAAAACATCTGCTTTATCCTGACGTGCACCTGCAATCGCTTTTAAATAGAAAGATACAGCAGCATCTTTGTCAGCTGAATTATCTATAGTAGACATTGCGCCATCATTATTCTTGTTCAACAATTTAGCAAGAGCAGAGTTGAATGTATCATAGCTACCGAAATTAGAAATGGCAGCAGCGTAGTTACCATTTTGGATTTCGATTATTCCCATGTTGTAAGATACTTCAGGTCCACCATTTGTAGCTTTTTTGTAAAGCTCCATTGCGCCCTTACGGTCACCTTTCCAGCGTGCTACAATACCTAAGTTGTTATTAATAACAGCATTGTTAGCGGATAAGGCATCAGCTTTTTTTAAGTGAGTTTCAGCATCATTCAATTTATTTTGCATTAAGTAGATCATCCCAACATTATTGGATGTTCTCCAGTCATTGCTGTATTTTGCTTCTGCTTTTTTATAGATTTCTAATTTAGCATTAATATCTGTAGTTAAAGTAGCAGCATAAAGTATCTCTTCTACGGATAAACTATCCGCAGAAACTGCGGCTAAAGCTTTGATTTGTTCGTCTGTACGGCTTTTTTCTTCAGCACTTAAAGTTAAAACAGCTCTACGTAATTTTGGTAAGATCTTATCAGCTACTTCAGTATATGTTTTAGATAAATTTTTGATTTCTCTTTCACGGGTGTCTCCATCAGGATACATCGTCAAAACACGTAAAATTAGATCTTTGTCAGGAATAGAAGAGGCTTCCATTTCTTTTTTGAAACCATCCCAATCTTCAGCAGTTGTAACTTTATTGTAAAATGCATCTGTTGTAGCAACATCTAATTTCATTTTTTTATCTTTGAACATTGCGATCATCGCCTTAGTAGCTTCTTTTGCGCGGTTTTCAGCAAGATTTCCATTTAAAGTTAATTCCCCGTCTGGTGAAGCATACGCTGAAACATTCATGTTTTTGAAGTCAAATCCTTTAGCGATACCATTGCTTGTGAATTCTTTAAAAGTTTTCATTTCAGCGCTATTCATTTCTGCCGGACGAACTTGTGATTGGTTGATGGTAAAGAAAATGTTTGTTGTTTGAGAGCGAGGAATCGTTTTTACGAATTTATCTTTTCCTATTAAAGCCTTTTCATCATTTTTTACTAATAAAGGAGTAATGATCGTACCATCAGCAACTTTTTTAGCTGGTAGGTCTTTCACTTTCTTCTTAACCTGGCCGCCAACTTTTAATTCTAATGTTGCAACCTTCATTTCTGGAGTATATGCAATTTTTTCAGAAGTATAATTGAAACTACCACCTGTTGCGTTAGTTATTTTCTGACCAGTACCTTCTACTTTTTCACCTATTAATACAACAGGCTTCAATGCTTTTTCGCCACCATTGTATTTAATTACAGGAATAGTTGTTACAACAGCTTTTTTAGGGAAAATCTTTGCAGGGTAAGTACCACTGATACTTACTGCAATACTATCACCATGCATTTCCATTGGGTCAGGCGTTACTTTGTAAGTAATTTTGTCGGCATTTTTAACTAATTTGCCAAGCCCGTCACAAGAATTTAAGCCAATAGTTGCGATTAACGCTAAACCAAGTGTTTGTAGAGATCTTTTCATTTTATTTTTTTGTTCTTAATGAATTTTATTTTGCCTTACCATTCTCAATTAGTGGCGCAAAAATAATTAAATTTTCAAATAATAGAGGTTTTTATGCAATTATATTTTAAACTAAAAATAATATGCCAGTGATTTATGCTGTTATTCTTGTTATACCAGCATTGTACGGTTGATTAATGATTTTCATCATGTGATTATAGTGTGCATTATCATTGGCAAAGTCGATGTTATTTACATCTATCACTAATATGCGTAAGTCATTTAGTTGTTTTATAAAGTCGAAATAGGTGTTTTGTATTTTTATCAGGTATTCATCAGGTATGCTTTGCTCATAATTTCTGCCTCGTTTTTTGATGTTTTGTTGTAATCGCTCTACATCATGATATAGGTATACAAACAAATCAGGTTTAGGCAGGGAATCATTAATGATATGGAATAGTTTAGAATACAGTCCATATTCATCTTCAATTAAATTGGCTTTTGCAAAGATCAGGGATTTTAAAAAATAATAATCCGAAACAATTGTTGGTTTGAAAATATCTTGTTTGCCTAATTCATTTTTTAATTGTTGGTACCGTTCGGCCAAAAAAGAAAGTTCAAGTGGAAAGGCATGTTTTTCGGGGTTGTCATAAAATTTGGGTAAAAAAGGATTTTCAGCAAATTGTTCCAGAATTAATCGTGAATTGAAGTCAACAGAAAGTTTTTTTGCAAGTGTAGTTTTGCCTGCCCCTATGTTTCCTTCAATAGCGATAAAATTATAGTGTGTTTGTTTCTCAACCATTCGTTGTTTGTAGTTTTATTACTTCTAATTTATCGGTGCATTCTAAAAGCAAAGTTTGAATGTTTTTGTTTAGTGCCGGGTGAACAAACATTGGCGCCAATTGTGCCATTGGCACTAATACAAACATCCGTTCTTGTAAATAGGGATGTGGTATTTTTAAATCAGGCGTGTTAATAATATCCGTATTATAAAATAAAATATCAATATCAATAACACGCTCCGTCCACTTTTGATGATCGCGTACACGCCCCAATAGTTGTTCGATTGAAATTAATGTTTCTAATAGATCTACTGCCGTCAAAGGTGTTTGAAGGCATACTGCTTGATTTAAAAAATCGGGTTGGTCGGTATTTCCCCATGCGCTTGTTGTAAAAACATCGGATGTTTCAGTAATTAACCCTGCTTTTTTAGAAATTAATTGAATTGCCTCTTGCAGGTTTTGCAGCCTATTGCCTATGTTTCCGCCTAAAATAAGGTATGCTGTATTCATTTTGGCAAAGATAGAAATTTTATTGATTTTTAAATTTGTTGAATTGTTGATTTAATTCAAAAATTCAAAAATAGGAGTCCGCTCCCAAAAACCGTACGAAATCTATTTGATACTAATTTCACTAATTTAATGCGCTGATTATTAAGTTTATTAAAAAAAACAATTCGTGCAATTCGTGTCAAAAAACTCTTTTCGAGGGGGACTTAAAATTTAAAATTATTTATTGGTACATTTGTAGGATTCATAACATCATTCCAAAATGATTTTTTTCGGTTTATTTAAGGAGAGCGTTTTTTTTGCCATAAATGCTTTGGTAGTGAATAAATTGCGAACTTTTCTTTCCTTATTAGGTATTACCATTGGCATTTTCGCTATTATTACTGTGTTTACAGTGGTTGATTCTCTGGAGCAAAATCTACGTAAAAGCGTGCAGAGCTTGGGCGATGATGTGGTTTTTATTGAAAAGTGGCCATGGGCTTTTGATGGGGATTATCCCTGGTGGAAATATATGAATCGCCCCCTGCCTGATTACAACGAGTTGGATGACATTATTCAACAGTGCAATGGTGCGCAATCAGCCGCATTTCTTATCAGCTCTCAGATAACTATTAAACATAAAAGTAATAGCATTGAAAACGTAACTATTATCTGCGCCTCTCATCAATATGAAAAAGTAAAAAAATTTGAGATAGCCGATGGCCGTTATTTTGCGGAAATTGAATCTT
>JAZKBX010000024.1:0-1125 GCA_040388455.1 Bacteroidota bacterium | reverse complement strand
GTTGGCGAAGGCATTGTTTTCGAATCAAAGCCCTTTGGGGCAAACAATAAAAATAAATGGGGCAAAAGCCATAGTGATTGGAGTTTTTAAAAAAGAAGGCGAAAGTATATTAGGTGGTAGTCCTGATACACAGGTGCTTGTCCCGGTAAATTATGCTCGTAGCCTTATCGATATTCATAATGAAAACCTGGATCCCCAAATTATGGTTAGGGCAAAACCTGGTATCAGTAATGATGAATTAATAGCCGAACTTACCGGGCTCATGCGTTCTATGCATAAGCTAAAACCATTGGTAGAAGATAATTTTTCTTTGAACCAAACCAGTTTGATCTCGAAAGAGTTTGATAGTTTGTTTGAAATTGTGGGTATTGCAGGTTGGATCATTGGAGGTTTTTCAATACTTGTGGGTGGTTTTGGTATTGCAAACATTATGTTTGTTTCGGTGAAAGAACGCACTAACATTATAGGTATCCAAAAATCATTAGGGGCAAAAAATTATTTTATTTTATTGCAGTTTTTATTTGAATCCGTTTTTTTGTCATTGATCGGAGGTATAATAGGTCTGTTGATTGTATTCACTATTACACAATTGGCAGGTGATTCAATCGGTATGGAAATTTCGTTGAGCAAATCAAATATAATTTTAGGATTTACTATTTCAATTTTGATAGGTGTGGTTTCAGGGTTTGTTCCGGCATATAGCGCATCGCAGCTGGATCCTGTTGAAGCTATTCGGGCGAGTTAGCAATTTTGCATAGGCAATTTAGCAAACATAGTTTTCGTAAATTAGTAATGATTCGTTATTCGTAACCAAATGGAGTCCATAATCAGAAAGCGGCCAAAATTAATCACCTTTGTTTGTGTTTTAGGTTTTACCTGGATAGTATTTAGCTTTCCGGCTGTGTTTTCTCCTTCTGTAAAAAAACTTGGCGACTGGTACCCGGCTCTCTTTGGGTTAATTGTTGCCGTCAGTTTTATTTCTTATATCGGTGTATGGCACATGAAACGCTGGGGTGTAAGTTTGTTTGTAGTTTCTTTTTTTATAAAAGAAATGATTTTAATACTTATTAATGACATAAATTATATTGGAATAGTTTTTTCTTCCTTATTTATCTTAATAATGGT
>JAZKBX010000023.1:0-16763 GCA_040388455.1 Bacteroidota bacterium | reverse complement strand
TCTGACGCTTATAATATCATTTAACGAATAGGATATTCTGCATCCCAATGTTACGCCAAAGTTTTCTGTGCCCATGATATATCCACCAAAGCCCATTACTGCTGAAACATAGGACTTAACAAGATTTTCGGAAATATCTATATTTTTTGTCTGGGTAAGATTATCGCTGCCCCTGGTTTTATTGATCATTGAAATTTGAGGACCAATTTCAAAATAACTTGAGTTCACTGACCTTCTGTACATCAATAAAACATTAGTAGCATTGAAACCGATGCTGCGTACGTAATTAGTTTTATTGCTATCCAGGCTATAGGTAAATGCCTGATCAAATGCAGAGGAAGTTACATCCACAGTGACAGCATGCTCTTCATTAAAATTTATTCCGATCTTGCCTCCATACATATATCCGTACGATAATTTTGGAGCAAAATTACGATCATTGTAAAAATTCTTGTTTACCAGAAAGCCCACTCCGTATGCACCTCTCGCTCCAATGTCAAGCCAGCTCTGAGAATAAAGTGATTGTGAAAAGATAAATATACTGAAAGCAATTGTAATTTTTTTCATAGTAAACCTTTTATAGCTTGATTTGATATGGTTTGTAAATTTTGATTACATCCGTTCAAATTTAATATTATCTCCGAAATTAACGCATAATAATTTCAATATTTTTTTACTAAAAAAAAATTCCTCTACGGAGTATATCCCTGAGTTTGGGAAGGGAGGGAATGACTAAAACTAAATTTGCCCCTGGTTATTTACCCTCTGTTTCATTAAGAAAATCAGTAATTACCTGAATATTTTGCTCCGGATTATCCTGCATGGTCATGTGTCCGGCATTTTTAATAATTGAAAATTTAGCTCCCGGAACCAGACTCTGGTAATACCGAACTGTGGAAGGGCGGGCTTCATCAAATTCCCCTGTTATAAAAAGAGTTGGAATTTTGATTTCGCCTAATCGGTTAGTGATATCATAATCTTTTAATGGTCCAATCATTGTGAATTCGCTGGGGCCTCCCATGTATTCATATACATTTTGTCCTATCTGAGAAAAGGCACTGTCAATATCAGTTGACCAGGGTAATTTCCTTGCAAGAAAATGTTCATAATAAATTTTTATTGCCGCCTGATATTCCGGTGAGGCAAAGGTTTTGTTTTGTTCATTCGTGAGAATATCTTTTTGAACTGAGTCAGGCAAGGTAGCTATTAAGGTATCCGCATCTTTTAGCCACAATGGAATGCTAAGTGCAGGACTGCTTAGGATAAGGGCCTTCACCCCTTCAGGAAATTTCAGATAGTAATCTGTTCCAAGCATCGTCCCCCACGATTGTCCGTAGAGATAATAATCTTTCAAACCAAGTGCTTGTTTCACCTGTTCAAGTTCATTAACAAAATGTTCCACTGTCATCATTGCCGTATCTGTGATCCTGTCGGACTTACCACATCCCAACTGATCGTAAAAAATCACTGGGCGGCTTTTACTTAATGCTTCCAATGGTTTGAGATAATAACTTGGAACACCCGGACCACCATGCAATAAAAGAATTGGTGTTTCAGGGCCCTCACCTATTATACGACACCAAACCTTGCCACCGGCAACATTAATGAAGCCTTCTCCCGGGACTAATTTCTTTGGCTGTTGACAATTAGTAAGCAGTAAGATTAAAATTATTCCAGTAAGTAATTTCAGAGTGTTTAATGTTTTCATATTTTTATTTCTTGAATTCAAAAGATTGTTATTGTTTAATTTGCTACACAATATAATAAAGGCTTTTCGGAATTGCGTTTTTTACTTTGTGGCTTTTGCGTTAAACTTAAAATTACATTTATGTATACTAATTACCGCCCCAAATTTCTCAACGTTATTTTCTGATGTTGTTCAACATGATGGATCGTAAAAAACAACATTTCTCTAATTGTTAATTTACCTAGTAAAGGGTGTGGTAAAAGGTATTCATCCAATTCAGCTTCTGAATATTTATCTATCTTTTTGGATAGGTCTTTTACAACTATTAATAAGCTGTTTGTCAATTGCTCTTTTTTGTCTAAGCCTATTGTTTGAGGAACAAAACTTCCTGTTGCCACTCCTCCAGTTTCAAGTTTTAACATATATTTTTTTACCAGATCATCATAGTTTTTTGAAGGTCTGTTTGCCTTACCAAAAAGCATGCGAATAGCAAATTTCGGAAGTGAAAAGGCCATTTTCAAAGGCGATACTGACCGAACAATATGATCAAGTTGCTGTCCTGCTGTCCATTTATTTTCAAACGAAAACATAAAATCTTTGTCACTTAATCCTTTAATCAATTCAATAAAATCGATATGCTTTTTAAGCAATTTATTTATTATTTCCTGTTTAGTCATTTGTTCTTCTTTGTTTTAACAGATAGGACTAGAATAGATTAAAAAACAGAACACGGATGACACGGTTAACAGATCCTTCTTGATAAAATCAGTAGGATCCGTAATATCCGTCTTCTATCTTTTATTTCTGAAAAGTAATATTTATTTTTCATATTGAAATTATTTTAGGCTTATTCCCTTTTATCCAGCCTCTCACCAGATCATCCGCATCGGGGTAATACGTAGTTTTTTTTATAATTCCTTTAAATTCTTCGGGCGAACTGATCTGTGCTGTTGAATCAAAATAACCATACCCCGCATAATGTCTGTTTTCAATTAATATGACCGATTGCTCACCCGGCATTTTTCCTTTATCAATTATTACAAAATTCGGTTTTTCAAAAATGTAATTTTCTAAAATGGCTTTCGCTCTTTTATTATATATTTCAATTTCCTCCTGTTCGGCACAAATACCATTACACTTTTTTATCTGATGGTTAAAACAAATTGCTCCATCATCGGTTAATCCGCAGTAGCGCAGACACAATGTGTGTTCATCCAGCCAGGATTCTAATTTTTCCCGTGCCGAGAAATAAGTGGTAAATGACATCAAGGCGTTTTCGGATTCATTATAATCAACGAGTTTGAAATTAATAATTCCATTTTGATCTGTAAACCAATCGATGCTATGCGTGAAGCTGTCGGCCTTACGCTGCCTGTTATATTTTGGTTTGTGTTTTTTAATTTCTTCAGCTTCCAATAACAATGCAATTAATTCACTGCCTGTAGGAACAAAATCTACATTGTATAATTCATTAAGCATTTTTCTGCCTTTTTGCTCTTTGGTATTAAAATGGCTCATTGCACGGTTATATGCATTTACACTTTTACCAATGTAAATGATATTTTGTTCCTGATCCAAAAAATAATATACACCACATTCTTCAGGCAGTTTATCAAGAATATATTTTTTTATTTTATCGATCCGCCTTACCATCAATTCATCCACACCTTTATTTTTATATTGCGGGTGATCGCTTTTTACCTGCATCAGTATATCAAATAATTTTGCTGTAGCCACGGCATCACCTTCTGCCCGGTGCCTGGCTGAATTGTCGATCCCTAATGATTCACATAGATTACCTAAACTGTATGATTTTTTTCCTGGAATTAATTTCCGACTTAAACGAACCGTGCAGAGTGTATCACGTTTAAATTTTGCGCCAAAAGAGGCAAATTCTTCTTTTATAAAACCGTAATCAAATCCAACATTATGAGCTACAAAGATCCTGTCCTTCGTCATCTCCCATATTTTATTTGCCACCTGAGCAAATGTAGGCGCACCTTCTACCATTTCGTTGGTAATACCTGAAATGCGCACAAAAGTTGGGCTTATATAACATTGAGGATTTATTAATGTAGAAAACTTATCTACTACCGATAAACCATCATGAATTAAAATGCATATTTCAATCACATGGCCTCTGCGGTACTCAAACTTTCCTCCGCAGGTTTCTATATCTATTATTGCAAACATTATTTATCGTGTAGTTTCGGTTTTATTTTTTCTATTAAATATATTCCGAATTTTAATTTTATAGATTTTAATTTATTGGGGCGTTCCCCTTTCTTAAACAAGAAAGGGGCGGGCTTTGTGCTGCAATCTTTTCTAAACAGAAAAGGATTTCCGCTGCAATCCCTAACGCGGCTTTATCAAACCGAAGAGCTCTTTGATAACATTTAAATTTTCCATCCCAACTCTGTTACTTCCCCATTTCTACTCTATATGACTGTAAAAACCGAATTATATTGTCGATATTCAAATCTTGTTGTTTAAATTCTCCAATATTTAAACTGCACACAAAACTCCATACCTCTAAAATGTTTTCTGCTTTAACCGTATAAGGCGCATACACCGCATTATCGGAATGAAACTCAAACGTATCACTTCCTTTTTTCTTTCCCGGATAAATTCGCTTATAAACCACTCCGTCATCTTTTGTAAGTACGATATAGGTTTGTCCGTCTTTTATATCGTCTAACGATTCCAGATATTTTCCTATTACAATACTGCCATCTTTTAATGGTGGCATTGAATCACCTTTGATCGGGAATGCCCTGTGTTTACCAATAATTTTAAAAGGTAAATTCATGATGGGCAGTTCCTCAATAAAGTTCGGATCGGCATATCCGTTCAAATAACCTGCCATGGCTTTTATGGGTACCACTTCCACCAGGTCGTTATTATCTTTATCTACTAATATGGGAAATAAAATCCGGTTTTGCCCAATTTTCATAAGCGCTTCGGGATCGGTTTTAGACAGGTCGGCACGCACCAAAGCATCAATTGCCACATGAAAATAATCGGCAATTGTTATTAACAGATCATAGGATGGTTCTGCTCTTCCTTCTTCATAAGACCCCAATCGGGAACGAGAAATATCTAATTTTTCAGATAATTGTTCCTGAGACAACTTTTTTAGTGCTCTCAGAACCCTAATGTTTTTGGCTATTTTTGACATTGCTAAATATTTTAGCGCAATTATACTAAATATATTGGTAATTTTGAACCCGAAAGGAATATTTTTTTAAACCATTCCTCCTTGTCGGGATAATTAAACATCGCTTATATAAAAAAAACGAACATGATAATACAAAAATATTCAGACGAATTAACTTATGAAATAGTTGGGACAACTATTGAAGTACAAAAAAAAACGGGTAGAGAATTACTAAAAAACGTTTACCGCCAATGTTTAAAAGAGGGATTATTACATAGAAAAATAAATTTTTTAGCAGAGATGGGAATTCCGGTACTTTATAAAAAACAACTGGAAATAGACTTTATTTAGATTTGCTTGTTGAAATCTGTTACCAAAAAGATGAAGTAAACATTGTGTTTTCGGAGTTTATTTCGACAAGGGAGGAATGGTTAATAAATTATCATCGCCAAATATTATAAAAAAATTAAAATGAGGTATCAATTATCAGGGGTATAAATTTCAATAAAACAAATCACGCCATGGTTACATAATTGGAATACCCCTGATAAGATACTTTATTAAAAATAATAATTGAAACAAATTGTTGTCAACTTAACGCCCGCAGAATTTGAAATCTTGATATCGCAAAATGCGACATCAAATTGGGATGGTACACGTAAATTGCCTTTGGTTTTCACTGAACATGGAGTGTTAATGTTATCAAATGTTTTAAATAGAGATAGGGGCAGCATTTTTTGATTTTGATTCTTTGCAAAAAAATAATCACCCCTTAATTATTATAAAATGATTACATTTAAAAAAAACGAAATAATTTCGTGATAGATTAGCGAAGGTTTATTTCGGGTATATACAAGTTAGCCGTAATTATCAAAAAAAAAACGAAAATATGCCGTCAACAATAACTAAATATAAAATATTTTTAGCTTCTCCAAGCGATTTAAAAGAAGATAGATTATCAATTGATGAAGTTATAAAAGAATTAAATATTTCATATGGAAAACAAAATGAAATATTTCTTGAGCTTCTTAAATGGGAAACTCATTCAGGAGCGGGAATTTCAACAATTCATCCTCAAAAAATTATAAATTCAGATTTAGGAAGTGATTACGACATTTTTATTGGAATAATTTGGGGGAAATTTGGAACTAAAACAGATTCGGCTGAATCAGGAACTGAAGAAGAATTCTTAAATGCTTATAATAGATTTATTGAAAAGCCTAATTCATTACAAATTCTATTTTATTTCAAAACTGCTCCAATTTCAATGAACGAAATAAATCCTGAACAAATAAAAAAAATTCAAGAATTTAAAACTGAAATTGGTAAAAACAAAAAAGTATTATATTTTGAATACAACAATATCTCTGAATTAGGTCAATTCTTGCGAATTCATATTCCTATGAGAATTAATGATTTAAAAATAAATTCACTAAATCCAATCGAAGTCGTTGAAACCGCGAATAATGAAAAATCAATTGTTGCTGAAGTAATCGAAGAAGAATATGGCTTAATTGATTATCAAATAATGATGCAAGAATATATTAATGAATCAAATCAATCATTAAATAGAATTTCAGAAGCTACAAGCTGGATTGGAGAACAGTTCAATAAAAAAACAACAGAAATAGGAAATATAGTTGCCAGTGGTAATCAAACCAACCTAAAAATTGTTCAAGATTTTTTTATTAGAACAGCAAAAGTAATGGATAATTATGCTAATAGAATAGAACCAGAAATTCCAATTTTCTTTGATAATTTTGAAAAAACCATAGATTCAATGTCGAATCTTTATAATATTTCAAGTAAAGACTTAACCGTAACTGATGAAGAAATTGAGTCAACTACCAATTCTATAAATCTTTTGACAACTGGAATTATAAGTGCAATTAATGGAATAACATCCTTTTTGAACTCAATAGAAGGGTTTCCAAGAATGTCAAAAGAATTTAATAAAGCTAAATCAAATGTTGTTGAAAAACTAAGAGATTTATTATCTAAGTTAAGAACTAGTTATTCAATTGCAATAGAATTACAAAAAAGCATCCAATTAAAATAACTACGACTAACACTTGCTATTAGTGATTTGGGCATTAAGTTTGAGGGGAAGTTGGTTTTGTATTTGGGAGTTTTGGAAAATCCGAAAATAAAGGCTTAATTTAACCCCAAACCACTAGTAGCAAGTGAACGTTAAGCACAAGGCAAGAAAAAAACAGATTCTCTTTTATTTTTTAAAATCAGGTAATTACATTCCACATATAATCAAACAGATGACCTCCCCCAGCTTGGGTCTGAGTTAAATTCGAGATCATTTCTAATTCTTCTTTTTAAGGCTTGCGCACGTTTCTCGACTCCGCTCGAAATGACAAACGCACGCAGCTATTCGAGCGGAATCAAGAAAAGGGGACGGGGAGTACGTAACACCTGTTAATAAGATCCTTTATTAAAAACAATAAAATGGAACGAACAATAGTACATATGGACTTAGACACTTTTTTTGTATCGGTATCCCGTTTACAAAACAGTGCATTAGTGGGTAAGCCTGTATTAGTGGGAGGAAGCAGTGATAGGGGTGTTGTAGCTTCCTGTAGTTATGAAGCCCGGAAATTTGGTATCCATTCGGCAATGCCAATGAAACTGGCCAGAAGATTATGTCCCGAAGCAATTATTATCAGAGGCGATTATGAAGATTACAGTAAGTTCTCAAATATGATTACCGAAATTATAAACGAAAAAGCTCCGGTGTATGAAAAATCATCTATTGATGAATTTTACCTTGACCTTACCGGAATGGATAAATTTTTTGGCTGTTATCAATGGACAACAGAATTAAGACACAAAATACAGAATGAAACAGGACTTCCTATTTCATTTGGTTTATCTAAAAACAAAACAGTTTCTAAAGTTGCTACGGGGGAAGCAAAACCGAATGGACAAAAGCAAATCGACTTTGGAACGGAAAAAATATTTCTTTCTCCTCTTCCTATAAGAAAGATCCCAATGATAGGAGAAAAAACTTCTCATTTGCTCAGAAGTATGGGAGTAGAAAAAATAAAAACCTTACAGGAAATGCCTGTTGAGCTTTTAGAAAACGTATTGGGAGCAAATGGAATCAGTATTTGGAAAAAAGCGAATGCAATAGACAATACTCCTGTTGAACAATATTCAGAACGAAAATCTCTTTCAACAGAAGAAACCTATAACAGTGATACAACCGATTTGAATAAACTCAAATCAACCCTGGTTGCGATGACTGAAAAATTAGCTTTTCAGATGCGTGGTGAAGAAAAACTCACTTCTTGCATTACCGTAAAAATCCGGTATTCTAATTTCGATACGCATACTACCCAGGCAAAAATAGCTTACACCTCCTGCGATCATACGTTGATCAGTAAAGTAAAAGAACTTTTTGAAAAACTATATCAGCGAAGGATGCTGATCAGATTAGTTGGAGTGCGTTTCAGCCATTTGGTTGGAGGGGCCTATCAAATCAGCATGTTTGATGACTCCGAACAAATGATCAAATTATATCAGGCAATGGATCAGTTAAGAAAAAGATATGGAGATGATAAGATACAAAGAGCAATTTCATTAGGTTACCAACTTAGAAAATTTAATCCTTTTAATGGACTTAATGCCTAATCATCACTTGATGCACCATGTATTATGGGAACGCGGATTACCGCAGATTTTTAAGATTAAAAATGATTTTTAAACCTAAGAAGTTTATACGATTCGCCTTTGCAACTATTATTAATAACCATTCAATTACCAGAAATGTAACTATGATATCATTAGAAATTTTACAACGTTTTAATCCTTTTTTTTCATAAAAATCTTAATAAATCTGCGTTCCATAATATCCTGTAGTTAATGTACCTCAATTGTCATACATATTATAGTTTCAAATATGGAACCATGTCAGTTTCACAACTATTGATAGAGGCTCAGCAGAAAGGAATAACATCATTTGCATTAACAGATATCAATAACACTTCTGCCTGCTTAGAGTTTATCAGAGAAGCTCCCAAATACGCTATAGCTCCAATTGTAGGCATCGATTTTAGAATTGGTGCAAAACAACACTACATAGGCATTGCAAAAAATAACGAAGGTTTTTTAGAATTGAATCAGCATCTTTCAGCACATCTGTCAAAAGAAATAATTTTTCAATCACAGGCTCCTGAATTCCAAAACAGCTATGTTATATATTCTTTCAATACTATTCATCCAACATTATTACGAGAGAATGAATACATAGGCATACGTATTTCTGATTTAAATAAATTGCTTTTTTCGGAAGTAAAAAATTATGCTCATAAGCTTGTTATTTTACATCCTGTTACATTCCGGCATAAAAAAGATTTTAGTGCGCACCGCTTATTAAGAGCGATTGATAATAATACGCTTTTAAGCAAGCTTCCCATAACAGAGCAAACGGATGCGAATGAGATCATGCTTTCAGAGATGGAACTATGTAAGATTTATGAAATCTATCCTCAATTGATCAGAAACACAAAAAAAATTATTGCGGAATGTGAAATCAATTTTGAGTTCGGAAAAAGTAAAAACAAAAACACTTATACAGGTAGTATTAACGGAGATGAGCACCTGATGAAAGAATTGTGTTATGAAGGACTAAAGTATAGATATCCTAATCCTGGTTCTGATGTTTATGAGCGATTGGAAAAAGAGTTAGATGCGATCTTTAAAATGAGTTTTTGTTCTTACTTTTTGATCAACTGGGATATTATAAAGTATGCTCAACATAAAAATTATTTTTATGTTGGCAGGGGTAGTGGTGCAAATAGCTTAGCCGCTTATTGTTTGAGAATAACAGATGTTGATCCTGTTGACCTTGATCTTTATTTTGAGCGGTTTATAAATCCTTACAGGGTTAATCCCCCCGATTTTGACATTGATTTTTCGTGGAAAGACAGGGATGGTATTATCCAATATATTTTTGAAAAATACGGATCGACTCATACCGCTTTATTAGCAACTTATAACACCTTCCAATATAATTCTGTGATCAGGGAACTTGGTAAAGTATTTGGATTACCCAAAGGGGAAATTGATGAATTGGTTGACAATAAAAGATCAAAACATACGCCTGATACTATCACTCAGCTTATTTTAAAATACAGTCAGCATATTCATGATTTCCCAAATCACCTGAGTATTCATGCAGGAGGCATTTTGATTTCTGAAAAACCAATTAACTGGTATACAGCTACCAGCATGCCTCCCAAAGGCTTTCCTTTGACACAGTTCAGCATGATTGAATCAGAAGATATAGGACTTTACAAATTTGATATTCTTAGCCAGCGTGGTTTGGGCCATATAAAAGACACGGTTGACATTGTAAAAAAAAATAAAGGCATAGATATTGATATTCATAACATCGGTGCTTTTAAAAATGACGAAAAAATAAAACAGCTGTTACGTACCGGAAAAACAATGGGTTGCTTTTACGTGGAATCTCCCGGTATGAGAATGCTTTTAAAAAAACTGGAAACAGATACCTATTTAGGATTAGTTGCTGCAAGCTCTATTATCCGCCCCGGTGTTGCTCAATCAGGAATGATGCGTGAATATATTTTACGATTTCGTGATCCTACACGAAGAACATACATTCATCCGAAAATAGGAGAATTGATGAGTGAAACGTATGGTATTATGGTATATCAGGAAGATGTGATAAAGGTAGCGCATTACTTTGCAGGCCTTACCTTGGCTCAGGCAGATGTGATGCGTAGAGGAATGTCAGGCAAGTTCAGGGCAAGAGAAGAGTTTCAGAAAGCGAAAGAAGGTTTTTTTATTAATTGCAAAGAAAAAGGCTATGAGGATACTATCACCAATGAAGTATGGCGGCAGATCGAGAGCTTTGCGGGTTATTCATTTTCCAAAGGTCACTCCGCATCTTATGCTGTTGAAAGCTATCAGAGCCTTTATTTAAAAGCATATTTTCCAAAAGAATTTATGGTAGGCGTGATCAATAATTTTGGAGGATTTTACAGAACCGAAAATTATATTCATGAAGCAAAAATGTCAGGAGCGAGTGTATTAGCGCCTTGTGTAAACAGAAGCGAACAGCTGACCACTATTTATTATGATGATATTTATTTAGGATTTATTCATTTGGCTGAACTAGAGAAAACAACGGTTGAGGTACTGCTATCAGAGCGAACAGCAAATGGTGATTTCAAAAACCTGGAAAACTTTATTAAACGTGTCAGTATTTCTGTTGAACAACTCAGAATATTGATACGTATCGGAGCCTTTCGTTTTATAGGAAAATCAAAAAAAGAATTACTTTGGGAAATACATAGCATACTTGGAAGTCAAAAAAAAACTGTTCCTAAAAAAGAACTTTTTGAGATCTCTAAAAAGGAATTTCAACTTCCTGAATTGCACCACCATCCTTATGATGACGCCTTAGACGAAATTGAAATATTAGGTTTTCCGCTATGTTCTCCATTTTCATTATTAAAAGATCCTGTTAACAATAATTTGAATGTTCAGGAATTAATTCAACATACCAATGAAGATATCTCTATAATTGGATATTACGTAACTCATAAACTTACAAGAACTGTAAAAGGTCAGGATATGTCATTTGGAACTTTTCTTGATTCGAACGGTTATTTTTTTGATACCACTCATTTTCCAAATGTACTGGCTAAACATCCATTTATTGGTAAAGGATGTTATTTAATACAAGGCAAGGTTGTGGAAGAATTCGGTTTTCCAAGCGTTGAGGTTAATTATATGAAAAAATTATCTTTTTTGAATAGGGAAGAATAAGCCAATGTCATTAAACAAGGTCTGTTCACTTAAGTTGTCTATCGATGATATACAGAAATAAACCCTACCACTAAAGTCTTAATTTGTTCATTGGAGCCTTCTCTTTTCTTGAAAAAAAGAGGGGGACTTTTCAATAAAGAGGAGTGTTTTCAGACAATAATATAAGAAAAGTGGTATTGCAGAAGTGTTTAAAAAAATGAATTTATTATAAGTACTTTATATTTTTAATGAAAATAAAAAAATATTTCAAAAATGTTTAGTTGTCTAAGGCTCCATTGTTTACCCATGTCTTTAATTTTTCTAAATCATCGGAGGATAATGCAGTTGGACCGGTAGAGTATGCTGGTGGCATTCCACCGCCTGAAGTTAATACCCTGCTTTGTATGGTTCCATTATCTACTTTTGCTTTAAGACCGACAAAAGCTGTAAAATCCCCGGGAGCTCCTTGATTTGAAGCCGTGACATGACAAGCTTGAGTACCTTGTCCATAGCAATAGGTCACCAAGATTGGTTTAATAGCCGTTTGATATGGTGCCGTTTTTACAGGTAGTGGTAAATCTCCTTTATCATAGGTACATGATTGTAAATAACAAAATGTAACAAGGAGAACCAACCATAAAGTAAGAATTGAATATTTCATATTTATAAAATTTATGTATTGGGATTTTAATTTTTAGAGATCAGACTGTTTAAAAGTCTTATTTACAAACTTAATAAATTAAAATTAAAACTCAAACAGCATTTCAAAAATATTAAAAATAAAATCAGAGATCCGGATAAACGATTTTTTTTATTTTCACAGAAATCAAACTATACTAAATTTGTTTTTTACTGGTTCTTTGCGAATTATTAGATTCTCAATTGGGCAATACCATTAGACCTAATAAAATTAGTATCTTTGAAATTCAATGAAATTAAACGTGAAAAAAATTTACTACTTATTTATTTTTGTCTTTTGTACTT
The DNA here is from genome assembly GCA_040388455.1 of Bacteroidota bacterium. GTDB lineage: Bacteria > Bacteroidota > Bacteroidia > 2-12-FULL-35-15 > 2-12-FULL-35-15 > 2-12-FULL-35-15. Next base: position 4,149 of record JAZKBX010000023.1, on the reverse strand, counting down.
TCTTTTACAACATAGTTTCTGTTAAGGGCCAGGCAGGATGTGATTTGAATCTTATCCGGTCCACCTTTACCGGTGCTGGGTGTACTGAATTGACTTCATGCCTTTCTTCATGCAGCATGTATTTCTATAATCCTCTTTCGCAAACTGGTAGTGCTGCCCAGGCCTGGGCACAAAATTATGGTGCCGGTCTTATTTCTATGCAATCAGCAACTGAAAATGCATGCATCATTAGTGAACTTAATACGAATGGATTTGGAGGAACTATTTGGATAGGATTTAATGATGAAGCAAATGAAGGCAGTTTTGTGTGGTACGATCAAAGCCCTGTTATATATACACATTGGAATGGTGGTGAACCAAACAATTCAGGGAATGAAGATTGTACGCAAATATACGCTGACGGTTATTGGAATGACCTCCCCTGCAACTCGAGCGGTTCTAAATCTGTAATCGAAGTTAACTTATGCCCGGTTACAACCATTACTCCAAGTGCAACAACTATTTGTGCAGGAGGTAACGTAAGTCTTCCAACTACTACTTTTCTAGGATCATCGCCTTATACCTATAGCTGGACATCCATACCGGCTGGTTTCACATCAACATCTGCAACACCAACTGCAACACCAACTGTAACTACACAATACGATGTAACTGCAACCGACAGGTATGGTTGTCTTTCGCAAAGTTCTGTTACAATCATAGTAAATAGTCCATCAACAGTCATAACCCCAAGCGGACCGATCAGCTTTTGCCCCGGAGGAACTGTTGATCTTACAGCAGATGCTGCTACCTCTTATAGTTGGAGTAATGGCGCTACCACACAATCGATAACAGTAACTGCAACAGGAAGTTTTACGGTGGTGGTAACGGATGCAAATTCATGTACCGCAGCATCCGCTCCTACCGCAGTAACGTTGTTTGTTAATCCTTCTGCGGCTTTCACGAATACAAATGTTTGTTTTCAAAATGCTACACTGTTTACCGATAACTCCACAATCAGCAGTGGTAATATTGCATCATGGAACTGGACCTTTGGAGATGGCTCTTCATCCCCACTTCCATCTTTATCTCACATCTATTCAGCCTGCGGGGTATTTAACGTTAAATTAGTAGTAACAGCTAATACCGGGTGTAAGGATTCAATCTCAAAAACTTCAAGGGTATTTTGTTTACCGGTTGCCGATTTTAGTTTTACTGATGTATGTTTAAACCAAACCATGAATTTTATGGATTTGTCGATGCCTGCCGATTCTATTACCAGCTGGTCTTGGAATTTTGGAGATGGCAGCCCTTCAGGTACTGGCCAAAATCTTAGTCATACATACACAAATGCAGGGCCTTATTCAGTTTCATTGACTGCTACCAGCAATAATGGGTGCAAGGATACTGTTGTAAAAAACGTGGTGGTTCATCCACTACCCGATGCAAAATTCAATACAACAAATGTTTGTAATGGAAACACTGTTACTTTCTCAGATATATCCACTATACCAACTCCCGATATAATACAATTATGGGGATGGGGGGTTGGTGACGGCAACCCTGCTTACATAAATCAAACTGCCTCTCATCTTTATTCTGCACCGGGTTCCTATAGTGTTAAATTAATAACAGTTTCCAATTTTGGTTGTCTTGATTCCATCATTAAAACAGTAATTGTTCATCCTAACCCAGTTGTAAATTTTATAGCAAGTGATACTACCGGCTGTGCTCCCTTGTGTATTTCCTTTCAGGATCTATCTTCTGTTTCACCCGGCACGGTTGTGCAGTGGGCTTGGAATGTTGGTGACGGAGGCGCTGTAATTAGTTCGAAAAATTTTGACCATTGCTATGCGAACACATCTGTTAGTTCAACTCTTTATTTTTCGGTTACCTTAACGGCTACCTCCGATAGCGGATGCGTTACCACATTGTCGAAAAATAATTATATTACAGCATACCCCAATCCCGTTGCTGATTTTGTGGCTCAACCTTCAAAAACAAACATTATAGCCCCTGTGATCTCCTTTATAAACACATCAACCGGAGCTGATTTTTGGAGTTGGGATTTTGGTGATCTTCAAACCGCTTTAATTGAAAATCCACCTGCCCACACCTACGGGGATACCGGCACCTATTTAGTAAGGCTTATCACAGCTACTCAATATGCCTGTATTGATACAGCTTATCAAACCGTAATTATTGAACCAGAATTTGTATTTTATATTCCTGAGGCATTTTCGCCCAACGGTGATCTTAAAAATGATACATTTTCAGGTAAAGGCCTTTTTATCAAAGAATATGAAATGTTGATATTTGACCGTTGGGGAAATCTTACTTTTAAAACTACAGATGTTAACGAACCTTGGGATGGTAAAGCAAATAAGGGTAGTAGTATTGCAGAGGTGGATGTTTATATTTATTCATTCAAGATCACTGATATTAAAAATGACGTATACTTTTTTAAAGGAACAGTTACCTTGTTGAGATAAACACCTACCTCCTCCTTCACTCTGACTCATCCAGTCCCATACCACATACCTCGCTATTTGGCGAGGGTAAGGTGAGAAGTGAAAAGATGCTTTGTTTTAATTGTTCTCAACAATGTATAAATGCAACCTTTTGTAGGTTTTATGCAACCTGTATGTATGAAGAAGATTAAAAAAATGACACTTTATTTTAAATTGTTTTATCAGTATGATTAACAAAAATAAAAAATGAAAAAGATCGCACTTCTCTTTTCCTTTATTTTTGTTTGCTGTTACATCTCTGTAACGGCACAATGTGATAATGTTGCTTTAGGTAAGCCTGTAACAGCAAGTGGAGTTTATCCTCCTAACATCGCTGCGAATGCAGTTAATGGAAGTTGTGGTGACATGTGGAATTCAGGTAATTATGCGATACAATCTCTGGAAATTGATTTACTTTCAACTTATACGATAAACAATATCAATATTATGTTTTCCATGTCACCAAACGGCAATGTGAATCATGAAATATGGACTTCTCCGGATATGGTAACATGGACAATGGTGGATCCAATCACAGGGTTTTATGTTACCGGACAATTAATAGAAAGGTGTTATAGCAGTGCACCTTTAGCAAATGTAAGAGGTGTAAGAGTAACTTCCCTTGCATCGCCTTCCTGGATTGCTATTATTGAAATGGGAATTTATACCTTATCTGCCCCAGCCACTCCAACTATTACAGCAAACGGCCCTCTTACGCTTTGTCAGGGTGAATCGGTCACTCTTACTTCTAGCGCGGCAAATTCTTATTTATGGAGCACCGGTGAAACTACACAAAGCATTGTTGTTAATTCTGCCGGGACATATACTGTAACTACCGATCAATCACCAGCCTGTACTCAGGGTACCATCGCTTGTACAACATGTGGTGTTGGTACTGCATCAGAAACGGTATCTGTTAATCCATTGCCCACAATTAGTGTTTCACCTCCTACACCATCAACTTGTATCGGTTCATCATTGAATTTAATTGCCAGCGGAGCCAATACCTACGCATGGTCTCCGGCAACAGGACTAAGCGCCAGCACTGGGGATTCTGTTTCAGCCAGTCCTGCCTCAACCTCAACTTATACGATCACCGGAACCGATATTTTAGGATGCATAAACACAACCGTTGTTACGCTCACCGTGAATCCTAAGCCAGTAGTAGATGTCAGGGGGCCTATGAATCCACTTTGCGATTCTACTAAATTAAACTGGGCTTCATGGGGCACTGTTAGTGGAACTTCCGGAGCCGGAACCATTTCTTCTGATTTAACCGTTTTGGTTACCAAACCTTCAGGCGGTTTGTCCACTACAGGCGGAATGTACAATGGAGGCGTTTTTCCTCCGCAGTATAATGTACCGGCTAATAATACAGCTATCAGAAATGACCTTGCCGGTTTGTTTACTTTTTGTTTCAACAGGCCTGTTGTTAACCCGCAAATAGCATTATCAAGTATTGGAAATGGGGGAAACAGTGTTCAGATCAATACCTCCGTTCCTTACCAGGTTATCTGGCAAGGTTTGGGAATGAGCTATCCAAACAATACCACATTTGTTGGGACAGAAGGATTTACCATCATTCAATTTCCCGGAGTTCATACATGTATTTCGTTTGATTATCTTCAAAGTGAAACCTATTGCAATTTAGCTTTCGGAA
>JAZKBX010000022.1:0-8251 GCA_040388455.1 Bacteroidota bacterium | reverse complement strand
ATTGTGGTTAAATTCATATTGTTTTTAATTTGATTACAAAGCTACTCAAATTGCAATTGTTGATGTAATAAAAAAGGATAGATTGTATTTACATTTAAGTAAATTTGTATAAATAATTAAAAGATGATCGGTCTGCGTTTATTGGTTTTGTTTTTTATAGTTTCACAATCAGTTTTATTTGGTCAGAAGGATTCGATTAAAAAAAGCTTTAAACCTTATGGTTTAATTGATGCTGCGCCTGTGGCTATTAATAAAAATGATTTCAAACCTCAGGTCATTTTAACCATACAGGTAGTTGACGCAATTACCAACTCCCCTATTAATGCAAAGCTTGATTATTATACTGTTGGAGATACTGTTATACTTACAGAAAATGGTAAAGTGATTTCTTTAACTCTAAATGGCAATCAAAAAATTGGTATTGTTTCAAATGCCAAAGGATATATCTGGCAAACCCAAATTATTGACGTCCCCATTTATGATACTTCTTATGTTTTAAAATTGCTGAAAATTAATAAGGGTGCTATTATAACAAAACAAAGTTTTGATACGAATACACAAAATATTAATTCCGGATCTTACATTCATGCTGATTTAATTGGCTTACAGGAGTTTTTGAATTTGAATCAAAATGTGAAAATTCAGATATCAGCATGCCCTGACGGGAAAGAGCTTGATTCATTTAAAAAAAATGTTGATAAAAGACGTTTTCGCCTGAAAAAATGTCGAAACCTAAAGCAGACAAATTTTGAAACGATTACTGTAAAAATTCTAAAGATCTAATTCTGTATTTAATGGTAATACGTGCGATTCTATTATTACATTTGCAATTATGAAAATAAAAGGTCTAAAAATCATCTTCATTTTATTTTTGTTGAATTCGTTTTCGGTACTTGCTCAGGATGCGATAAAAATCACGGAGCCAATGACCCTGGAGGCCTGTATTGATTATGCTTTAAAAAATAATATCCAAATAAAACAGTCCGAATTAAATACCGATTTGTCGCAAATAGGTTTAAATCAAAGCAAAGCCAATTTGTTACCTACTTTAAATGCAAATGCTGCTCATAGTTATAATTTCGGACGTACTATCGATAGGTTTACCAATCAATTTGCAACTCAGCAGGTACTCTCACAAAATCTTTCCTTAAGCACTGATATTACATTGTTCAGCGGTTTACAAAATATCAATACCATTAAGCAAAACAGATACAGTTATCTGGCAAGCAAATACGATGTCGACAAAATGAAAAATGACATTTCATTAAACATTGCTTCTGCTTATTTACAAATATTATTTGCAATCGAAACTGTTGAAAATGCCCGTAACCAAATGGGAGTAACAAATTCTCAGGTGGAGAGAACTAAAAAATTAGTGGAGGCTGGTGCCGCTGCCAAAGGAACATTGCTGGATATACAAGCTCAGCTGGCTTTGGAAGAATTAAATTTTACGAATGCTCAAAATTCCTTAGACATTTCTTATTTATCGCTTACTCAATTATTGAACCTCCCAACAACTGAAGGATTCAGTATTGTAAAGCCTGATCTGGCGCTCGGTAATGAAACGTTGTTGACTTCAAATGCAAACCAGATCTATAATACTGCGGTTTCTAATTTGCCGGAAATTAAAAGTGCCGAGCTTAACGTAAAAAGTTCAGAAAAAGCTGTTGATGTGGCCAGGGGAGGGATTAGTCCTCGTTTATCTTTTAGCGCAGCTTATGGTACAGGGTATTCCGGACTTAGTCAGCGTGTTCTTACTCCTCCCTTGTTTCAAGGATATACTCCTGATGGAAGTATTACTTCTGGCGGGGATACTGTGTTTTCTCCTTTCTTTTCCAATCCGCTTACTGAAAAAATCCCTTTTTTCGATCAGTATAAAGACAACGTAAATAAATCATTTGGCTTTTTTTTAACAGTGCCTCTTTTTAATCGCCTTCAAACAAAAACATCCATTGATAGAGCACGTATTCAAAAATTAAATGCTGAATTAACGGTAGAATCAACCAAACTGCAAATACAAAAAAATATTCAGCAAGCTTATGCTGACGCAAATGGCGGATTGAAAAAATACAATGCTACTTTAAGAGCTGTTGATGCTATGAAAGAATCATTTAAGTATGCTGAGCAAAAATTTAATGTCGGTATGGTAAATACAAATGATTATAATGATTCAAAAAATAAATTAGCCAAAGCAGAAAGTGATTTATTACAAGCGAAATACGAATATATTTTTAAAACAAAAGTTCTTGATTTTTACCAGGGGAAACCTTTGAAATTTTAATCCTGCATTTTGAAAAGCCTTTTTCAAATGAGTAGAAGCGAAATAAAAAAATAAAAAAATGAAAAAAATAATTTGGATAATTAGTTTAGGAATCGTGATTTTAATAGGAGTTTTCGCTCTAAAGAAATGTTCCGGTACTAAAGCAATTTCTGTTACCACTGAAATTGCTCAAAAAAGAACTATTATTGAAAGTGTTTCTGCAAATGGGAAAATTCAACCCGAAGTAGAAGTGAAAATAAGCTCTGATGTTTCCGGTGAAATTGTGGAACTGTTTGTTAAGGAAGGCGACCAGGTAAAAAAAGGTGAAATATTATGTAAAATTAACCCCTTAATTTATGAATCTAATTTAACCAGGATGGTTGCTACATTGAATGGAGCAAAGGCTAATTTGTCAAATTCTAAAGCCCGTTTGGAGCAAATGAAGGCTTCGTTTGTAAATATCGAGTCCTCATTTTTGCGCAACAAAAAATTGCTTGAGCAAGGGGCAATTTCACAATCAGAGTTTGATATTTCCAAGGCAGCTTTTGATGGTGCAGTTGCTGATGTAAAAGGTGCCGAAGAAAATGTAAATGCATCGGATTTTAATGTGAAAAGCACTGAAGCTTCATTAAAAGAAGCAAGTGATAATCTTGCGAAAACAACTATTTTTTCTCCTGTTAACGGAACAGTTTCAAAATTAAACAGAGAAAAAGGTGAGCGTGTTGTTGGTACCGCTCAAATGGAAGGTACCGAGATCATGCGTCTTGCCAATTTAAACGAAATGGAAGTAAGTGTAGATGTGAATGAAAATGATATTGTGCGTGTACAAAGTGGCGACACCACGTTAATTGAAGTAGATGCATACATCGACAGGAAATTTAAAGGTATCGTAACAGAGATCGCAAACTCCGCAAACACAACAGGTGTGACCGCAGAACAGGTTACCAATTTTACTGTAAAAATTAGAATATTACAGGAATCATATCAGGATCTGTTAACAGCAAATAAGAACAGTGCTCCTTTTCGTCCAGGAATGAGCGCAACGGTGGACATTCAAACTAAAGAAGCAAAGGGTATTATTACGGTGCCTATCCAGTCCATAACCACTCGTACGGATAGCAGTGCATTTATTGTAAAGGATATGAAGGTTGAAGAAGAAGAGGAAGGCGAACAAGGGATTGTTGTTAATAATACTAACAACGATGATAAGAAGGATCTGAAAGGTGTATTAAAAGTAGAAGAATGTGTTTTTGTTTATAGTGATGGCAAGGCAAAAAAAGTGAAAGTAAAAACCGGTATTCAAGATAACAATTACATAGAAATTATAGTAGGAGTGAAAGAAGGTGACGAAGTGATTTCTGGTCCATACAGCGCTATAGCAAAGCAGTTGAAAGAAGGAACAGAAGTTAAGAAGGTAGATAAAGCTGAATTATTCAGTGGAACTAAAAAATAAAATATTCGGTTTTTGTTTTTTTTGATTTAAGAGTCTGTTTAAATTTCATTCAAAAACTGTTTCTAGTCTTCCCAGGATTTCTCGACTCCGCTCGAAATGACTGTGCATATGGTCATTTCGAGCGGAGTCGAGAAAGGTGCGCTGGCTTCAATAAGCAATATTGGTATTCTTTTATATAAAATTTAAACGGGCTCTAACAATAAAAACAAAAATATATACCTGGCGCTGTCACTCTGAGCTTGTCGAAGAGTGTGTTGAGGTTTGAGACGATCCAATGGCTTTAATTTTAAATCTTGAAACATCCACAACAGTTTGCAGTGTATCACTTGCTAAGGATGGCCAGTTACTTGCAGTGAAGGAGCAAAATGGAGATTATTCCCACGCAGAAAATCTTACACTGTTTATTGAAGATGTTTTAAAACAGGCAGATATTAAACTTTCTGCTGTTGATGCGATTGCTGTGAGTAAAGGACCTGGATCATACACAGGATTACGCATAGGCGTGAGTACTGCAAAAGGTCTGTGTTATTCACTGAATAAATCTCTGATTGCTATCAGTACTTTACAGCATATTTCTTTATCAGTTTCCGAAGATCCCGGATATAAAGGCTCAGATCTCAAATCTCTTTTCTGTCCAATGCTTGATGCCCGCAGAATGGAAGTGTACTGCGCTATGTTCGATTCCTTAAATAATGAAATCAGGCCCATAACAGCTGAAATAGTTGATGAACATTCTTTTTCTGATCTATTAAATAACCAGGTGATTTATTTTTTCGGTGATGGTGCTGCAAAATGTAAAAATGTTTTATCAGCAAATAAAAATGCAATTTTTATTGATGATATTTTCCCATCCGCAAAAAATATGATCTCTCTTTCTGAGCAGGCCTTTGTAAATAAAGAGTTTGAAGATGTTGCTTATTTTGAACCCTTTTATTTAAAGGATTTTGTTGCAGGCAAAAAGAAGGCCAATCCTTAATAAAAAGTATAAAAATACTTCACAATACCAATAGAAGAATTTTTGTGATCCCTGTTAACTTCCGATTTTACAAGCGTATTCGTTTCATCATACAGGTAATTGATTTCATCGGTAAGTACATTGTCCTTAAATTTAGTTTCAGTAATTAAAACTTCATTTTTAGGAGAATATTCAAAAATTGAAAATGTTTTTACTTCACCGCTTTCATTACTTTGATAAGCTTTTTTTAGCAGTTTTTCGTTAACATCATATTGATAGGTTGTTTCCTGCCGCATCCAGCTGACCATAAATTCATACGTTTCCGAAAGTTTATTTCCCTTAATATCATAATTGATGATCGCTTTTTTGTATTCTCTCCCTTCATCGTTCAAGCATCTTTTTTTTATTTGAGTTGGCGTAAGTGCTGTATATTCAAATGTTTCAGAGGATAGAACATTCTGTACTCCCATCTTGAACTCTTTTTTGTTTTCACTTACATTGGTTTCTTTACAATGCATTTCTTTTTTTATCTGCCCCTGTTCATTGTATTCATAATAATAAGCATCATAGTAATCTCCTGATTTTACCCGTTTAGTAATAATGCGGTTTTTAGCATCATAAAATACATTTATGAAAATAGTATCGTTAAGATATTTGGTTTCTGTGCGTGTCCTTGCAGGCCGGATTATTCTACCCTTTTTTTTAATAGCAGGTACATCGATCTCCTCGCTTTGTGTTCTGTTTAAAACAGTAAAGTAATAGCGTTTAATATTTCCGTTTTCGTCAAATTCATAACCTTTGCTTGCTCCCTTATCAATAATTACGGTACCATCAGGTTTATCAACTATAATTATAGAAATGCTTTTGATCTTGTTTTTTTTAATTTGCTCAGCATTAAAGTTGGTTGGGCCAACAGCAATATCCACAGGCTTATTGTTGATGATTTGTGAGGTACAATTACAAATTGCAAATAACCAGAAGTGTATTATAAAATATTTTTTCAAAATGTTTATTAAAATTCAGCATCAAAATTAATCCATAAGGAATAATGCATCCAACATATTTTTCTTGATTATCAACAGTTTTAATAACAGTGATAATTTAGTAAACGGGATTTGAATCCTTGAATTGTATCATCTGAATGGCAGCAGGAAAATAGTTTTATAAACCTGGTGGATCTATGTATTCTGAGTGCCTTAGTGGTTGATTTGCATCTCGGCTCTATAGCTTGGTTTTGCAAAAAAATGATTAAAAAAGATACTGAAGACCAAAGCCTGGAATAACAGCTCTGCTTTTATAAGTTCCGCTGAATTGAGTTTCAATATTGGTATCAGTTCGTTTTATACCTTCTATGAAAAGTAATGATAGATCAAGATGAACTTTTTTTGTGACACGGAATGACGCACCAGAAGTGATCCCAATTTTATTCACATCCGGTGTTTCCGGTGTCAGGTAGCCTGCTTTAACTGGTGTCATATCATAGTAGGCACCTAAGCGAACGGTCCATTTATCGGTCCATTGGTATTGGGAACCAATTCGGAAAATAAATACATTTTCATACATTCTCGCAGAATGAATATCGGCAAGCTTATCAGTATTGTTCTCAAAATTAATGATCAATGAATCATAAGATTTCCATCCTATATAATTTATATCTAATGCCAATTTGAGTTTGTTATTGAGCACATAACCAAATCCTAAAGTAGCTACCTGGGGTAATTTTAATTCAGTAGAAAAAGTTGTTTGAGGGAAAAATTCTGCCACTGAATTAGGAACAGTGAACTCAGCAGTGCCTTTTTCAACTGTTACATTTACTTGCGAACGGTAATCAATACCGATTGAAAGTTTTTCAGATGCTTTGAAATAAATACCTGCATTAAACCCTATACCACTTGCATTTCCCTTTAGATTTCCTTCACCGTAATTTCCTAAACTATCTTGGATCGGAACGCCTTTACGTAAACTAAAACTACCGGTAGCAAAAACAAAACCGGCACCAATGCCTAATTTTTCATTTACTTTATAGGATAAAGTAGGCTGAATAAAAAATGTTTTCAGATCAATTTCACGGATCAAAAATTGACCTTTCCAGTCATCAGCCCATTCTAACCTGCTTCCGAAAGGGTTGTAAATACCTATTCCTGCACTCAGTTTATCTATTTTTTTGAATTTAAAAGCAGCATATAACGTGATCGGTGTTCCTACATGAGATTTGATATTTGCTGTATATGTTCCCGGGTAGGGCTCTAAATAAATTGTTCTTGGAAAAATCAGACTTGCTCCAAAAGAAAGTCCTCTCAAAGAATCTAAAAAAGATACAGCACCAGGGTTAAACAAAATACTTGAATTATCCAGTAACAACCCTGTGCCTGTATGCCCCATCCCCGATTGCTTTTGGCCCTGAAGATTCACTTGAAAGCCACCTGCAAATAATGCGGTTGAACTTAAAAAGTAAATGGTTAGTATAAATGTAAATCTCTTCACGTTGCTGTTTTTTGATTAGTAATTTAACGGATTTGAATATTTCAATAGTATGAAATAACTTATTTACTGAAATATAAAAATTGAGTGCAAAGTAAATAAATTAATGTCAATATCAAAGTGTTAGAGCTGTAAATTCAGCACGAAATTTTTAGCAGTATTAATTAAAAATTCAACTTCTCTAACAGGCATCAAAATGTTTTTTTTAGCTTTCCTCGTCTAAATGTTTTTTTACTTTTTTAAAAAGCAAATTGCAACTTTCGTTAGTGTTTATTCTCATGTAACTGTTTGATAATATGATTACAACAAGTTTTTCGCTATAAAGTTTGGGAAACAATAAAAATAGGTTGATCCCAGCGGCACCTCATGTTTATAGGAACAAAGTCTATTATCTTTTAGCTCTCCGGCAGGAGTCGAACAGTATAACCCAAAAGGATACCTTCTTTAAACATTCGAATCCCTATGGGTTTTTTATTGGAGGAAATGTAATTGTTTTCTTATCAATTGAAAAAAGACGAAATACCTATTTTGATTAAATACCTTTTTATAATTATGAGCATAGGAATTGCCCTGTTTCAGGCTTCTTAAAATCATTTTTCCCTTTTCTTATTTTAACCTCTAGTTTCTAACATTTTAACTTTAAAAATGTCTGAAATAAACGTTGTTGCTTTGCATTTTTTTACATAAGTTTGGAGGCAAGGTTTATATGTAACTCTTTTTACAGTTTTACGTAAAACAAAAAGCTAAAAAAGCAATACTAAAGTTTATAATGCTCGTTCCCAATTGGTTCAGCGGGTATATTGACTTTATTTGCTGTTTTTTTATTGTCAGTTATTTTATTTTTTGATCTTAGAAATATAGAATAATTGTAAAAAATAATCTCTGGAAATGAAAGAAAACTACTGTCCAAACAGTATTATTAAAACGCTTACAACTTTTAAAATGGGGCTCATTGTCGCCATTTTAATTCTGTCTGCTGGTTTTAATAATGCGTTTGCGGGAGTAACCATAACAGTTCCCACACTACCAATAATTACCGGTTGTTCATTCCCCACTGCTTATAGCAATTTGGGAGATATTATTATTACAGAAACGTTAGTAA
>JAZKBX010000021.1:0-3261 GCA_040388455.1 Bacteroidota bacterium | reverse complement strand
GAATTTTAACGATCTATCAACTGTATCAAGTGGCAGCATTAGCAGCAGATCCTGGAATTTTGGCGATGGTACTTCACCCAATGGAAGCCCAACTCCAAGCCATCTTTATTTGAATGCCGGAACATTTACGGTTTCTTTAATTGTTACCACCAACAACAGTTGTAAGGATACGATAACAAAAATGGTGGTTGTACATCCCTTGCCTGCTGCACAATTCAGTTCAATAAATGTTTGTGATGGAAGTATTGTTCCCTTCAATGATCTATCCACTATCGCAACCACCGATACAATACAATCCTGGGCTTGGAGTTTTGGTGATGGAAGTTCTGTTATTAATAACCAGAATACCACCCATTTATATGCAAGCGAAGGGTCATACATAGTTCAATTAGTGGTTGTCTCTAATTTCGGATGTGCAGATTCTATTAGTAAAACAAAATTTGTAAACCCTAATCCGGTAGTGAACTTTACTGCCAATGATACTATTGGTTGTGAACCATTGTGCGTTAATTTTCAAAATTTATCATCCATTGCAACCGGAGCCAATGTGGCCTGGCTGTGGAGCTTTGGCGACAACAGTCCAATAAATAATTTAGAAAATCCAACGTATTGTTATTCCAACGATTCAGTGAGAACCACACTTTTTTACACGCCAACATTTACAGTTACTTCCGATAGCGGATGTGTAAGTTCTTTATCTAAAAATAATTATATTACAGTATCCCCCAATCCTAACGCCAATTTTACCGTTGAACCAAAAGTTGCAAGTATTGTGGATCCTGTTATTTCAATTACAGATCTCTCTACAGGCGCTGATTTCTGGAGTTGGAATTTTGGTAATCAAACAGCCTCGACAATCTATAATCCGGCCCCGCAAACCTATGCTGATACAGGTACCTATATCATTACGTTAATTATATCCACACAATACAATTGTATAGATACAACTACTCAAAGTATCATTATTGAGCCCGACTTTATATTTTACATTCCAAATGCTTTTACACCAAATGATGATGGTATTAATGATGCGTTCACAGGTAAAGGCATATTTATCACTGAATTTGAAATGGCCATTTTTGATCGTTGGGGGAACCTGATATACAAAACGGATGATATAAATAAACCATGGGATGGCAAAGCAAATGAGGGGAAGGAAGCCGCACAGGCTGATGTGTATGTATATGCGGTTAAGGTAACCGATTTTAAAATGAAAAAACATACATACAAAGGGATCGTAACATTAGTGAGATAGTTGAAAACAGGTATTAGATACATGAGAAATAATTCAAATAATGGTTTCATTTTGAAAATGAATAGCATTGTTTCATGCAACTATTATTTTACCGGAATTGTTTTGTTATTACTCCTTCTTTTGTCTTTCAATAAAGGCAGTTCACAAAATGTTTTTCTTTCCAAACAGATTTTTAATTATACCGGGGCAGATCAACTACTGACAGTTCCATCTTGCGCAATTCAGATGAAGATAAAAATATGGGGTGCTGGTGGTGGTGGCTCTACTTACAATTTCCAAACCGCTGGCGGAGGGGCCGGTGGTTATGTAGAAGGATTTTTACCTGTAATCTCCGGGGATGTATTTTCAGTAATGGTAGGTGAAGGCGGAGCATGCGATGGAACAGCTGATGTAATATCTTACGGTTTTGGTGGATCATATTCTGTTCAAAATAATGGGGGATTCGCTGGTGGATTATCGGGACTCTTTACAGGAACTACAGCAATAAATGCAAACGATCAGGCCCGGGCATTGCTGATAGCAGGTGCTGGTGGCAGTTCAGAAAGAGAAGGACCCGATACCTATTGCACTTCAGGCGGACAAGGTGGAGATGTTACTTTTGGAGGTGGGATGCCCAATATGCAAGGAGAAAATGGTGGCGTTAAAAGTGGAGGAGGAGCCGGAGGAGGCTATAGTGGGGGATTAATGACTTTACGATTATCAGGTAATGGAATATATTATGCCGGAGAGGGTGGAACCAATTTTGTGCATTCTTCTATAACCAGCGGATTATCGGCAGCCTCAACTGATTTTGGTAATTGGAATGTGTATCCACAGGTTTATAAGGAGCCGCCTAATGTGACAGATGCTGATTACACGGCATGGGTAAGTTCAGCCAGCCCCGGTATTGGCACAGGGAATATGGTTACCTTCACTAAAGCCGGACATGGAAGAGTAGTTATAGAGTTTTATCAAAACCCCACTCTTGTTCCCACTATAACCATCACTCCAAGTGCAACAACTATTTGTCCTGGCGCACTGGTTAATTTTACTTCTACTTCAACGGATGGGGGAACAACACCCGTTTATCAATGGCAACTGAATGGGTCGAATACAGGAACAAATTCTTCGAGCTATTCAAATTCAATATTATCCAATAATGATATTGTTACCTGCATCCTTACATCAAATTCGCTTTGTGTATCTACAAGCATAGCAACATCCAATGCAATAACAATGTCAGTAACAACTTCAGTAACACCATCTGTAAGCTTAACAGCATTGCCAGCCGGAAATATTTGCTCAGGTACTAATGTTACTTTTACTGCTACACCAACCAATGGTGGAACAACACCTGTTTATCAATGGCAATTGAATGGACTGAATACAGGTACCAATTCCAACATTTATTCAAATTCAACTTTATCCAATAATGATGTTATCACCTGTATCCTTACATCAAATGGAGCGTGTACAAATCCAACAACTGCAACTTCCAATTTAATAACAATGTCGGTAACAACGCAGGTTACACCATCTGTGAGTATTACAGTATCGCTGGGAGGAAGTATCTGTCCCGGTACCAGTGTCACTTTTACTGCTGTACCCATTAATGGTGGAACGGCTCCTGCTTACCAGTGGCAAATAGATGGGTTGAATGTGGGAACAAACAGTGTAACGTTTACAACAACGGCCTTAACTAACGGACAAGTGGTATCATGTGTTTTAACATCTAACGATGTTTGCGCAAATCCAACAACAGGAGCCAGCCCGGGAATAACAATAATCGTAAATCCATTACCAACCGCAACAATTACAGGAACAACAACAATATGTAAAAATGCTGCTGTACCATCCATCACTTTAACAGGCGCAGGTGGAACAGCGCCTTATACCTTCACGTATACGGTCAATGGCGGAACAGCCCAAACGGTAACCAGTGTGGGAAATAATGCGACAGTTAATGTTTCTACAAGTGTTTCGGGCACCTATTTGTATTCTTTGGTAAGCATGCAGGATGCTGGTTC
>JAZKBX010000020.1:0-11619 GCA_040388455.1 Bacteroidota bacterium | reverse complement strand
TGCTTCTTGGCTCAAAAAAAAGTAACAATGCTTCTTGGCTCCTTAAGGACCTAAACTATGCTAAACGATAAAATTCATTTTTCAAAAAACAATCTTCAATCTCAAAAACCAAAACATTCCTGGTTCTTGACTCTTGACTCTTGCTTTTTGTCCTGGTTCTTGGTTCTTATCTCTTTGTTCTTAATTTCTCCTATAAAAGCTCAAAACAGAGACACCCAATCTCAACCTTTAACACGTATTTTATTTGTTTTTGATTGTTCGTATAGCATGTTCGGTCAATGGCAAAGTGGTATGAAAATGGATCTTTCCAAAAAATTATTGAGTGAGTTTTTAGACAGTATAAGAGGCACAGAAAATCTTGAAATAGCCTTTCGTGCATACGGTCATCAAGTGCCTTTGCGTCCTCAACGTAGCTGTACTGATACCAAACTGGAAGTCCCTTTTGGTAAGGATAATATTACGGCAATAAAAAACAGGATCAAAACGCTTGTCCCTAAAGGAACCACACCTATCGCATATACTTTAGAGCAATGTGGTGATGATTTCCCCTCTCCTTCCAGTTCAAGTGTAAGAAACATTGTTATTTTGATCACCGATGGAATTGAAGAATGTGATGGCGATCCTTGTGCTGTTTCTCTTGCTCTTCAAAAAAAGGGAATCGTATTAAAACCTTTTGTTATTGGCGTTGGACTTGACCAAAGTTATATCAATTCATTTGGGTGTATCGGAAAATTTTATGATGCTTCAAGCGAAACCAGCTTTAAAAATATTTTAAGTATTGTAATTTCACAAGCATTGAATAACACTTCGGTGCAGGTAAACCTAAACGACCAGATAGGCCGACCTACTGAAACAGATGTAAACATGACCTTTTATGACGAAGAATCAGGGGCCATTCGTTATAATTACATACATACTATTAATCACAGAGGAGTACCCGATACATTAATTATTGATCCGATAGGAACTTATAAAATGGTGGTACATACCATCCCCCCGGTTGAAAAAACCGGTATCGAATTGGTTCCCGGGAAACACAATATTATTGCTGTGGATGCACCACAAGGATATCTAAATTTAAAGATGTCGGGAAATACGGATTATAGTAAAAATCTGAATTGTATCATTCGTAAAAATGAGGACATGCAAACGCTTCACATTCAAAACTTTAACACAACAGAAAAATTCATTGTGGGCAAGTACGATTTGGAGATATTAACGCTTCCCCGTATTAAGGTAAATAAGGTAGATATTGCTCAAAACAAAACCACTTATATTGAGATCCCACAAGCCGGAAGTGTTTTTATTGCCAAGCCGAGTGAGGGGCCGGGAAGTTTATATGTTGAAGAGAAAAATAAGATGGTGTGGGTTTGTAATTTGACAAGCAATTTAACAAATGAAAACATTATTCTACAGCCGGGAAGATATCGTGTAGAATTCCGTCCCAAAAATGCAAAGGAAACTATTTATACCATTGAAAAAATGTTTAAGGTTGAATCAGGAACCTCAACGGCTATAAAATTATATTAAAAAAACTGCGTTCAAAAATAAGGGTTAACGAATCCAATTTGTATTCAATGTTTATTTAAGCAATCGAAAATTGTTGTATCTTTCATAAAATGAAAAAAACTAAAACCATTTGCATTATTGATGATGAGGAAATTAATCAGTTCATATTAACTACTATTATCAAAAATTTAAATAGTGATATCAAAATTTTATCTTTTAATAATGGGGAAGTTGCTTTAAATTTTTTCACGCAATTACTTGTTTCTAAGGAAGATATGCCTGATATTATATTATTGGATATAAATATGCCGGTGATGGGTGGATGGCAATTTATGGATGAATTTGTTAAACTCCAAATTGGGTCAAAGACAATAATTTACATTATTACTTCATCAAGTTCGCCTGAAGATAAAAAAAAGGCAAAAACTTATTCTGATATTTCTGACTTTTTAACCAGACCTATTGCAACAAACACGTTAAAAGAGATAATAGAAAAGGATGAATAATTGATGAAATGGCTAAAATTTTAAACTCAAAAAAATAGCATAACCAAAAACATGAAAAAATACACGTATACTGAAAAAAAAGATACACGTTCCGGCTTTGGAGCAGGATTATCTGAATTAGGAAAAAATAATCCTAACGTAGTGGCATTGTGCGCTGACTTAACAGGATCCTTAAAAATGGATGCTTTTGCAAAAGATCATCCGGAGCGATTTTTTCAAATTGGTATTGCTGAGGCCAATATGATGGGTATTGCTGCAGGTTTAACTATTGGTGGTAAAATACCTTTTACAGGTACTTTTGCCAATTTCTCCACTGGAAGGGTGTATGATCAAATCCGCCAGTCAATTGCCTATTCTAACAAAAATGTTAAAATATGCGCTTCACATGCAGGTTTAACCCTTGGCGAAGATGGTGCTACTCACCAGATATTAGAAGACCTGGGGTTAATGAAAATGTTACCGGGAATGGTAGTTATCAACCCTTGCGATTATAACCAGACCAAAGCAGCAACTATTGCCATTGCAGAATATGTTGGCCCTGTTTATCTTCGTTTTGGCCGCCCGAATGTTCCTAATTTTACTCCTAATGATCAAAAATTTGAAATCGGTAAAGCAGTAATGCTCAACGAAGGAACTGATGTAACCATTTTTGCAACAGGACATTTGGTTTGGAAAGCCATTGAAGCTGGTGAACAATTGGCTGCCCAGGGAATTAGTGTGGAAATAATTAATATTCATACCATCAAACCTTTAGATAATTCAGCAGTAATTGCCTCTGCTAAAAAAACACGTTGTGTGGTTACAGCCGAAGAACATCAAATGAATGGCGGCCTTGGCGATAGCATTGCTCAGTTACTTGCCCGCGAATTGCCAACCCCAATTGAAATGGTGGCTGTAAATGATAGTTTTGGAGAAAGCGGAACACCTGATCAGTTGATGACCAAATATGGCCTTGATACTGTTAATATTGTAAATGCCGTTAAAAAGGTGATGAGCAGAAAACCTGCCTCAGTTGTATTGTAGAATAAGTTTACGCTACTAGTCTTCCTTAGGCGTAATCGATAAGAGGCTGTTTGAATTTTATAAGAACGTATGTTCTTATCTTATACCCCTGACAAGGTTTAAAACTTTGTCAGGGGTTTTGTTTGGATCTTCAATTATACAATGCCTCAAAAAAAAGAGCTTAATACTTATAAGAGAAGTACATACAAAACAAAAGAGTGGAGTTAAAACAAATCTAAGACGCTGAGAATTGGTCCTTTGTCTATCTTTAGTTCTGCTATTATACAGCCTTCAGTTCAGCTTTAAACCAGCATATTAAAGTTTCCTACTTCTTCTGGATTTAAATATTCCTTTTTTCTTGCTTTTTTTCTTGGAAGATCTCCTACCCTTACCACCTGCGCCACTATCAGGTGCCTCACCTTTTCCATCGGCTTCAATTCTCCTTTTGCTTTTATTTTTAAGAGATAGAAATGTATATCCTTCATAATTCTTTTTAGGAGCATTATATCTCGGCTTAGAAGCCTTGCAAGCAGGATTTTTAAACAAAGCAATACCCAAATTGAAATATACACTTGCTCCATACGTATTGCTTTTTACTACAAGTGGCAGCACATTATCCAAGCCTAATACAAAAGTTCTGAACCGGAAAGCAAATCCAAGCTGAGGATATATGTACCTGTGCAAGGTAAGAGGAATAGCTACTTCAAAATTTCTACGTTCATATCGGATTGCTGCGGATACTAAATTAGTACGTTGTACCCCAATTATTCTTGAAGTTGTTAAACACTGTATTGCAGAAGCATTAAAGTAAAAATGATGGCCTAAATTAAAGTCAGCCTGTGCACTAATAGCGGTTGGAAGACATGCCATAATAGGCTGGTTCTTTTGTTGAGTAACATTAAAATCAGCACGGATCACAGAGTCAAGATCGGTGTGTTTGAAATCTGTAATTAATGTACTTCCCGAAACATCGCCTTTAAAAGTGTTTTGTGTAAATCGTATTGCACCCAGATCTAATAAAGACACACCAAATTTATATTTATAATCAATGTATTTACAATTCGATTTTGGAGAATTTGCATAATAATTCTCTAAATATTTTAGGGTCTTTTTATAGGTTATACCAAAATCTACACCTATCCCTTTTCCGGTCTTCCAACCCGGTTCATTGTATCTGATTTTAGCCCTAAGATTTGCTATATCCAACTGAGTATCACTAACCTGGGCATTTAGTCTGAAAATATTCCCATAGGCAATGTTTATTCCGGTTAGGTACTTTGCATTACCACCTAAAGTGATCATTTCATTTCCATGTTTGAAATACATCTTTCCGAAATTCACACCATATTCAACCCAAGCCATTTGGCTTATTCTTGTATTTCTTATATCAATATCAAAATTTTTAGTGGTGTCGATCTTTTGTTCGATCAACAAATTGGTGAGCTCTTCCGGTATATTGTTAACACTTGCCTCCACTCGTCCTCTAACAAAAAAGCCATATCCTATTTCCCTGTTGCTCACAACAAGGGTAGGACCGTTAATTTCAGCTTTGGTATATAGGAATTTTTTGAATGGGCCGGAAGTATTAAGTTTAGGATCCTGCAAATCCGAACTTTTGTCCATCCAAACCCTGAATTTTGGCATGTACACCAGGTTATTCATCACGTATATATTGGCCCCTACCAGATTGAACTGCATTAAAGTTCGTGAATCTACCGAAGATGAAGGGTTAAGGAATATGCTGTTAACACTGGAATAGTTACTATTGGCCATACCCAGTTTTTCCTGAGATACTGCTAAAAAGGAGGATAGTAACGAAATAAAAACGATAAAAATTTTTCTCATAAAATAATTATGTCCTGTGCAAAAAGTCAAAGATATAATAAATCAATTAGATAATTTAAAAATTTGTTAATTTGAAAATAAAATTAATTAGTTCCAAATTGAAGCCTACTTTATTAGCCATTTTCTAAATACTTAAAACTCATTTTCAAATAGCCTCATTATCTGATTGAATTTGCTATTTTTGCCGAATGATAAAAGCAAACGACCCTTCATTAGAGTCATGGATCGAAGTACCTTCGAACAGTGATTTTCCAATCCAGAATTTACCTTTCGGAATTTTTAAAACTCAAAGTTCCAACTCCCGTGTAGGTATAGCTATTGGAGATCAGGTGCTTGACTTGTCAGTACTTAATAAACTGGGGTTTTTAGATGATTTCAAAATTGATGACTCGGTTTTCAGTAATCAATACCTGAATGATTTTATTGCGCTGGGTAAACCATTATGCAGATCATTACGTCACCGCATTTCTAATCTCTTAAGCAGTAATAATCCTGATTTGCGTGATAATAAAGATGCCAGGTATAAGGTGTTAAATTTCATGAGTAATGTGCAAATGCAAATGCCAGTGAAAGTGGGCGATTATACCGATTTTTATTCAAGTGTTGATCATGCAACAAATGTAGGAACTATGCTTCGCGACCCGGCAAATGCTTTATTTCCCAACTGGAAACATTTACCGGTAGGCTATCACGGACGAGCTTCCTCCATCATTGTTTCAGGCACACCCTTTCACCGCCCCAAAGGACAAACAAAGCCGGCTGATTCTGATTCACCCGTTTTTGGCCCTATTAAATTATTGGATTTTGAATTAGAAGTGGCATTTATCATTGGAAAACAAACACAATTAGGGGACTCTGTTTCAACTGCAGCTGCTGATGATCATATTTTTGGATTAGCTTTATTCAACGATTGGAGTGCACGCGACATCCAAACTTGGGAATATGTTCCACTCGGACCATTTCTGGCTAAAAATTTCGCTTCTACAATTTCTCCCTGGATTGTTACATTGGATGCCCTGGAACCATTCCGTACTGCAGGATACAAACAAGAGCCCAAAGTGCTTCCTTATCTTGAATACAAAGGAGAAAAAAACATCGACATTAACCTTGAAGTTTCTATTCAACCCGAAAAAGGCGAAGAAACCAACCTTTGCAAGTCCAACTATAAATTTATGTATTGGACCATGGAACAACAATTGGCGCATCATACTTCCAATGGCTGCAATATTAATATTGGTGATCTGATGGCTTCCGGCACCATTAGCGGGCCAACACCTGATTCTTACGGTTCTATGCTTGAACTTTCCTGGAAAGGAACTAAACCTGTTACATTGAAAGATGGCAGCGAACGTAAATTCATTAATGATAATGATACGGTGATCTTGCGTGGCTATTGCGAAAAAAACGGTGTACGTATTGGGTTTGGTGAGGCTAAAGGCAAAGTATTGGCAGCTCTTTAAGTTGCATGGTTTTTGCTTCCTGGTTTAATTAATTTACTTTTCGGTTTTATTGGGGCGTGTCCCTTCGCTGCGCTGCGGGTCGGGCTTTTCGTTCCAAGTCCTCGCTGCGCTCCGGGCTTTTCACTTCAATCCCTCACGCAAAACGGCTCCCCATCTGATATCAGCTTTGATTTGAATCTTTGTGCTCCTTTGCGATTCCCTTTGCGGTTAAGTGTTTTCACCGAAAAGTTCACAAAAAGAAAAAAGATCCATTTTATCATATTTACATAAAACTCTTCTCCCTTCTCAGAAACCTCTTACCCGTTTTTTCTTTTCTCAACACTTTTCTCAGCTATTAAAAACAAGCCTTTAACGAATATTAAGTCTAAACCGGACAATGTTGGACTAAAATTGCAATTAAAAATAATAAGTGGAATCTAAACCGAAAATATTGGCTTTTGCGGGCAGTACCCGTCAAGATTCGTTTAATAAAAAAGTATTATCAATTGCAGTACAAGGTGCCAGAAATGCAGGAGCGGAAGTAACAACAATTGATCTCCGCGATATCCCTATGCCTCTATATGATGGTGACTTTGAAAAGGAACATGGAATTCCTGAGAATGGAAAAAAATTAATGAACCTGATGATAGAACATGATGGTTTTTTGATCGCTTCTCCGGAATATAACCGTTCAGTGTCAGGCGTATTAAAAAATGCTATCGACTGGGCTTCACGTCCTGTTAAAGGAATGCCGTCCTTAAAAGCATTTGATGGTAAGGTAGCTTGCCTGATGAGCGCTTCAGATGGAGCTTTAGGAGGTTTACGAGGGCTTTTTGCTTTGCGTTGGATCCTGGAAAACAGTAAAGTACTTGTTTTACCCAAACAAGCAACTGTTCCTAAGGCAAATGAAGCATTTGATGAAAACGGGAAACTGAAAGATGAAAAATTAAAGGCTTCTATCGAAAATCTTGGTAAGTCTTTAACTGATATTATACGGAAACTGAAGAGTTGATTAAATACTAAATCAGTATATTTTTTTAAGGAATAAATTATTTAATGGAGTGTCATCCCGAGCAGAGCCGAGGGATCTTTTTATTGATTATTGCAATGAACTTTAAATCCTTCAGTTTACTAACAAGATTCCTCCACTCCTGTCGGAATGACATAGTGATAGATATTTCGCTTAAAAGACGACATTGAATGCTGAATATTGTTCCATATTTTAATGTCCCAAATAATGTTAAAAACTTTAAAACAATATAATTAAGAGTACATTCGTTTAACTTTACAATTTCAAGAAAGAAATCAATATTTAATAATTTTTAATATGGATAAGATACACATACTTTGGGCTGATGACGAGATTGATCTTTTAAAGCCACATATTTTATTTTTAAAAGATAAAGGATACGAAGTTCAAACTGCTAACAGCGGTGATGAAGCATTGGAATTGGTTGAAAAAAACCACTTTTCAGCGGTATTACTTGATGAAAACATGCCCGGTCTTTCAGGTTTAGAAACACTCAATCGTCTAAAATCAAAGCATGCCGAACTGCCTGTTATAATGATCACAAAAAGTGAAGAAGAGTTTTTGATGGAAGATGCGATCGGTTCAAAAATTTCGGACTACCTGATAAAGCCTGTAAACCCTAATCAAATATTACTTTCCTTAAAAAAGACCTTAGATAACAAACGTCTTATCAGCGAAAAAACCACATCAAATTACCAGCAGGAATTCCGCCAGATCGGCATGACGTTAGGTGATCGATTAAATTGGGCTGAATGGGTTGAGGTGTATAAAAAACTGGTGTATTGGGAATTGGAGTTGGATACCAGCAAGGATGAGAGTATGATGGAGATCTTAAAAATGCAGAAGCAAGAAGCTAACAAGTTATATTGTAAGTTCATTGAAAATAATTATATCGGGTGGTTAAATGGGCAAACACCTAATCCGCCCTTGTTTTCGCACACACTTTTTAAAGCCAAAGTAGCTCCATTACTTGATAAGCCTGAAACCACTTTTTTAGTACTTATTGATAATTTACGATATGATCAATGGAAAATTATTCAGCCCATCATATCCGAGTATTTTAAAGTAGAAACAGAAGATCTTTACAGTAGTATTTTACCAACTGCCACTCAATATGCCCGTAATTCATTTTTTGCCGGATTAATGCCTTCGGAAATTGAAAAACGTTTTCCCAAATTATGGTTGAATGATGAGGAAGAAGGTGGGAAAAATTTGCATGAGGAAGAATTGCTTCTTGAGCAACTGAAACGCCTTGGTAAGGATGTAAAAACGAGTTACAATAAAATTACCAATCATGCTGCCGGTAAAAAATTATCGGAAAACATGAGCAACTTAATGCAGAACAAGTTGAATGTGATCGTATATAATTTTGTAGATATGCTTTCTCATGCCCGTACCGAAATGGAAATAATAAGAGAGCTCGCTGATGATGAAAAAGCGTATCGTTCCATTACTTTATCATGGTTTGAGCATTCTCCTTTACATGATATATTAAAGCAAATTGCAGCTAAAAAATGTAAACTGGTGATCACAACAGACCATGGAACTATTAAAGTTACCGAACCATCCAAAGTGGTTGGTGATAAAAACGTAAATACCAATTTACGGTATAAGCAAGGGAAAAGTCTTGATTATGTGAAAAAAGATGTTTTTGAGGTTAGGAACCCTGCTGATGCTTTTTTACCAAAACAACATGTAAGTACAAGTTTTGTGTTTGTGAAAGAAGATAAGTTTTTTGCATACCCCAACAATTTCAATTATTACGTGAACTATTATCGCAACACTTTCCAGCATGGTGGAGTTTCATTAGAAGAAATGGTTATTCCTTTTATAACATTAAGTGCGAAGTAAAATGCAGCAGATCATTATTAATAGTACTTCTGAACTACCTTCGGCTGCAAATAAATTATTAGCAGCCTGTCCGGATAAAAAAATATTTGCTTTTTACGGACAGATGGGAGCTGGAAAAACAACTTTTATTAAATCACTATGTGAAGCATTGGGTGTAAACAATACAGTGAGTAGTCCTACATTTTCAATAGTGAATGAATATCTTTCAGAAAAAGGTGAAAAAATTTTCCACTTCGATTTTTATCGGATTAATTCAGAAGCCGAAGCTTATGATATGGGCTACGAAGATTATTTTTATTCCAATGCCTATTGTTTTATTGAATGGCCCGAAAGAATAGCGGAATTATTACCTCCTGATTTCGTAAGAGTTAATATTACCGTAAAAGACGAGATCCGTACTATTTCTGCGAACAACAATTAGATCTTGGATGTTAGATTTTAGAAGTTGGATCTTAGAACTATGATCTAATATCTATTAACACCCCCCCTTTGATAACTCCTCTCCTATTTAAATAAATAGTCATTAGATTTCATAACTTTGCGGGACTTATCACAAACTTACATTCATTAAAAAATGAAAACATCCAAAGAACTTCTTGCATCGTTAACCCAAATAGCTTTAATGCCACAAGAAGAAACGCTTGAAGTGGGTCGTAAAAAAAGCAAACTATTTATTGGTATTCCTAAAGAAACTTCTTTTCAGGAAAATCGTGTAGCCCTTGTTCCGGATGCAGTTGCTTTGCTGGTTAATAACGGACATCACATAGTAATAGAAACAAATGCCGGTAAAATGGCAAATTTTCAAGATCACGATTATAGTGAAGCAGGTGCTGAAATTGTTTATAGTGCCGAAGAGGTGTATAAAGCAACTCTTATTTTGAAGGTTGCCCCCCCTTCGCCACAGGAAATTGAAATGATGCAGCAAAACCAAACGCTCATTTCTGCATTACAACTTACTGTTCAGCCTGAAGATTTCCTTAAACAATTGATGGCTAAAAAAGTTACTGCTATTGCTTTCGACTGGATAAAAGATGATGATGGTATTTATACTGTTATCCGCTCTATGGGAGAAATTGCAGGCAGCACCTCTATATTAATTGCAGCAGAGTATTTGAGTAATGTAAACAATGGACAAGGTTCTATTTTAGGTGGTATCTCCGGAATTTCCCCTACTGAAGTGGTGATCATAGGTGCCGGTACCGTTGGTGAATTTGCTACCCGTGCTGCTTTGGGATTAGGTGCATCTGTAAAGGTGTTTGATAACTCTATTTATCGTTTAAGACGTTTACAAAGTGATATTGGTACGCGAATTTTCACATCCGTAATTCAACCTCGCGTTTTAGCAAAACATTTGAAAACAGCCGATGTTGTTATTGGTGCAATGCGTTCGCAACATGGTCGTACTCCATTGGTGGTAACCTCTGAAATGGTAAGTGAAATGAAAACCGGTTCAGTGATCATTGATGTTAGTATTGATCAGGGCGGTTGTTTTGAAACTTCGGAAGTAACCAATCATGCCAAGCCTGTGTTCAGGAAATTTGGTGTTATTCACTATTGCGTTCCTAATATAGCTTCACGTGTTTCACGCACCGCTTCTTATGCATTAAGTACCATCTTTGCTCCTATTCTTTTAAATATTGGCGAAGAAGGTGGCGTAAAAAATATGTTGCGTAAAGATGAAGGCGTTCGTAATGGAATATATATTTACAATGGTAAACTTACTAATCGTGTATTGGGAGAAATGTTTAAACTCCCTTATAAGGATATTAATTTACTGATGTCTGGAATTTAGCCATTCTGAGATGTAACATTAAAATGTAATAGGTAATATTACGTCTCATTTTAAAAAATATTAAATATTAAATATTACATCTCTCATGGCCATTCAAGGAAAACATTCTGATTTAATCAGACGCTTAAAATTATACGGTTTCGGTTTATTGCTGGGAGTGCTTATTGTAAGTTTCGTATATAAAGGAAAAGGCTGCCAAATGCCAGGTTCGGCTAAATTGGAAGAACTTGGCTGGCAAAAATTGGAGTATAGCAAACATGCTACATGCAGAATGGAGTGCAGACAGATCACCGAATCTGAAATAAGAGAATTGCTGGGTAAAGGTGAATCACTCGGTAAAGGAAAAGTGAATTACGATAAAAGTCAGGTACATGATAAACCTTGTCCTTCTTACGCCATAGAAGGTACTACCACTTCCGGCAAAAAACTTCGAATTGTTATTGCAGATTGTGATACCATTTCAAGAGTTGTAACTGCAATTGATCTGAAAATGGAAAATGATTCGTGTGATTGTCCTTAAAAATAATTGCTTTAAAGCTTTTCACTACTTGGGCGTTTCCCTTTCTTAAAGAAGAAAGGGCCGGGCTTTCCACTTCAATCTTTTCTAAACAGAAAAGGATTTACGTTGCAATCCCTAACGCAGCA
>JAZKBX010000019.1:40386-40615 GCA_040388455.1 Bacteroidota bacterium | reverse complement strand
TTGAGCCAGTAGAGCCTATGCTTCCTGTTGAACCAGTAGAACCTGTATTTCCTGTATCTCCCGTTGAGCCAGTAGAACCGATACTGCCTGTTGAACCAGTACTTCCTGTATCTCCTGTTGAACCTGTAAATCCAGTAGAACCAGTGCTTCCTGTATCACCAGAAGAACCAGTTGAGCCGGTACTTCCTGTATCACCTGTCGATCCTACAATTCCTATTGAACCAGTGCC
>JAZKBX010000019.1:30152-40376 GCA_040388455.1 Bacteroidota bacterium | reverse complement strand
ACCTGTATTTCCCGTTCTTCCGGTATTCCCTGTCCTTCCTGTATTTCCTGTATTTCCCGTAGATCCATTTATTCCAGTTGAGCCTGTATTACCATTTATTCCTACTCCGGCAATGATAGCTTTCCAAGAGGATCCATTAAAATAATAAAACGAGTTTGCAGAAATTAAATAAATTAATAATCCTGTGCCAGGGGAAACAACAAGATTGGTGTCGGTGAGGCGAGGAATTAAAATACCTTTATCCGAGGCAACTAAGTCCAGCAATGCACTTGGATGCGGTGTTAAAGTTCCAATACCCATATTGTTTTGAGAACAAAGCCTTGCCCCTCCCCAAAAAAAAGAAGATAAAAACAGAAAAGTTAAACTGATTCCAATAGTTATTTTTTTTTGTTCCAAAATTTGAAATAAGTTATGGATTATTTTGAAGTTCAACAGCTAATATATATAATTATCACTTTAATAAAACGTGATAGAAAAAGAAAGGTTACACCCAAGTTTTGACCTAGCAAAAAAGTGTCTTTACTTGGACTCTTTTTGTCGTTATTTGGATAAATAATTTTTCATTCAAAAAATATTCAGACAAATGCTGAATATTTTTATCAAAAAAGCAGGAGTTGAAATCATGAATACAAATTAAAAATTTCAACGACAACTATTTTCCTTAATAACAGAAAATACCTTTTTTTAAATAAGAACACAAAAACATTTTTGCAGGTTTTCAAAATATATCAACAGCTTAATTACAAACGCAACCAATCAAATATTTTTTAAATAAATAAATGTGTTACGGAAATTAGCCTTGAAACAGGAAAAATATTGAAGTAATAAAATTTTAAAGGTAAAGTAGACTAATTGACTACTCTATTTAATATTAATATAGTGTCAAATTATGGGTAAAAGGACTCACAGTCATGTTGAACTTGTTTATGCATCTAATAAATTCCGAAATAAGTTCGGAGTTACCAATAATACAACAACACACAAATGCCTTAACACCTGTCTGATTAAAGGAATAGATGAGAAAAAAATTGAAAGATAATATTTGAATAGTTGAAACTAATTCAACAAGGGAGCAAGAGTGATATTTTAGAAACAGGTTTTGAGTAATAATTAATGATTGCTTTCCTTGAGTTTTTCTATTTCCTTTTTCAACTCTATAAATTCATTTTTCATTTCTTCTATTAATTTTTGCTGAGCAGCAATTTGTATTTGCTGTTCCTGAACAGCTTTAACCAATGGCACAACAAATTCAGAATAACGTAAACCTAAAAGTTTCCCCTTTTTATCTACTCCACTAAAGTCATAACCAATTTTCCTGGCAGCTTCATCAACTTCCTGTGCAAGGAAACCGGTGAACTGTATTTTTTCAATATCATATTTTCCATCCCAGTCAGGAGTTTTTGCACTTCCGGTTATCTCATCTTCTTTATCAATATCATAGAAATAACTTACTGGCCTTAGTTTTTCTATAAAAGAAATTCCGGGTACATTTTCTCTGATATTGTTTTTTACGCGGGCATCTGAAAACACAGTAATACCAACCTGTGCATTAACTCCATCCACAGAAGAATTTCCAATCTGCACCTGATTAGATGCTGAAATAGAAGTGGCATTAGCACCCAATGCCATTGAATTAGAAAATGCTGCTCCTGAATAAAATGCCTTATATCCTACCGCAGTATTATTACTTCCCGTTTGACTGGAATAAAGTGCAAATGTTCCATGTGCAGTATTGTAATTACCGGTAGTATTACTTAACAATGACTGGTGACCTGAGGCGGTATTCTCTAATCCGGTAGAATTAGAGTAAAGAGCAGTAGTGCCAAGGGCTACATTTCTATAACCAGTAGAGCTTGAAGTAGGTTGGTTAGAATAAAGAGACTGGTAACCAACAGCTACGTTATCTGTATTGCCTCCTAAATAACTTTGAGTAAACATTGCATCTGTACCTACGGCAGTGTTACGACTATTGGTTCTATTTGAAGAAAGCGCTCCCAATCCATAAGCAGTATTGTTACTACCGGTAGTATTACTGGTTAGAGTATTCTTTCCTACGGCAACATTATTTGTTCCAGTGGTATTCAATTTCATTGCAGCATTCCCAATTGCAGTATTATTACCAGAAGTAGTAACATTACCAGCCTGATAACCAAAAAAGGTATTCGCTAATGTATTATCAATTCTTCCGGACTTTTCGTTGTTTACACGAATAACAAAAGGCACGTTATCTGTTGTTCCGATAAAGTTAGTACCATCTACCGTACTGGCATTACCAGTAACAGCCCATGCACCTGTAACAGTACCTGTAGCTCCTGTAGCCCCAACAAGCCCTGTACCTGTTGCACCGGTAACACCAGCTCCTGTATTACCGGTTGCGCCTGTAAAACCAACAGAACCAGTAGCCCCTGTTGAGCCGGTTTGTCCTGTAGAGCCACTATAACCTGTTGAGCCGGTAACACCTGTATCACCAGTTGAACCAGTTGAACCAATACCACCTGTTGAACCTGTTGTTCCTGTAGAACCTGTTGAACCCGTAATTCCTGTTGAGCCGGTAATTCCAACAGAACCAGTAGTACCTGTATATCCTAAATCACCAGTTGATCCTGTACCGCCTATTTCACCTGTGGAACCAGTAATACCTGTTACACCAACAGCCCCCGTAACACCTGTTGGTCCTACTTCCCCAGTGAAACCGGTAGCCCCTGTTTCACCAGTAGAACCTGTGCTACCTGTTCTTCCCAAATCTCCTGTTGATCCGGTATTACCAGAATCTCCAACAAGCCCTGTAGCACCTGTTGCTCCGGTTGAACCAGATCCGGTTGGACCTGTATCCCCTGTTGGGCCGGTATTACCAGAATCTCCAATAAGACCTGTAGCACCTGTTGAGCCGGTTGAACCAGATCCCGTTGCACCTGTAGAGCCTGTAATTCCGATGGCTCCTGTGCTGCCTGTGAAGCCTGTTACACCAATAATACCTGCTACACCATTAACTATTGCCCATTGCACTCCATCAAAAAAATAAAAACCCACTCCCCCACCTGTCATTGCTGGATTGGTGTTGTAAACGAGTAAGCTTGTAGTTATTGGAGCGGGAATAGTTGTTAGATCATTTATAGATGTTAAACTTACACGTGGTATCAGCAAGCCCTTGTTAGAAGCAACAATATCAAGGATGGCATTGTTATCAGGTGTTGTGGTTCCAATACCCACCCCCTGAGACCTTACCTCTAAAACATTCACAAAAAAATGGAAAAGGAAAAAGGTAATAGATATAAGAATATGTTTTTTCATTATTATATTGAACTTAAAACGGATAAAAAAAATAAAATTTCAGTAAAATAATCATCCTAAAAGATGCTTTATTCAAAATCAAACCAATAGTATTTACTATATCTCTTCAGCTAGTCACAAATCCTTGGCAAGGTACGAACTTTATTAAAACCTTGAAAGTGAAAATAAAAAAATGTCCCTGAAAATTTACAAAAGCGAAGTTCCTGTAATATCCCTAACTTCCTTTTACTGAAAAAAATGAATGGAGAAAAAGAAAATTATAAAATGGTGGAGTGTATTAATTTGAAAATTGAATAAACACAAATCTGGTAAACCTAAAATATTGACTGTGCAGTAAATCCAATTGCACAATTAATTGTAAGTGCTTTTTATTTTTATTCATCCGCTATTCCTCAAAAAACCTTTTTGGGGCCTAAAGAGGAATAGCGAGATTAATAAATTATAATGTTGTTAAGTTTATTGTTGGAGCAGAGTTTAAACTGGTAGCACAACTATTTGATGCCCTTATTCTGTAATAGTAGGTAACACCTGAAGTTAATCCGGTAACACTATATGAAGTTACATTTCCGACATTCAAACTATTATAACCTGTTACAACGTTATTAAATAATGGGTCAGTAGCCACATCAATATAATAAGTTGTTGCGTTTGCTGCCAAAGCCCAGTTTGCATCAAAGCTGCTGGTAGTTATAGAACTCGCTGCTGCTGCAGTGGGCGCAGAAGGAGTTACAAGACTAACCGTTACAGAACTGGAATTTAAGCCTGTTGCGCATCCGCTGGCGGCACGCACCCTGTAATAATAAGTTGTACCTGCAGTTAAACCACTCACATTGAACGAAGTAAGCGATCCAACGTTCAGATCCTGGTAAATACCAACATAGGATACAAATGTTGCACTGGTAGATACATCCAAGAAATAAGTACCGGCACCCGTTACTGCTCCCCATGTTGCAATAAAGGAATTACAAGTAATGGTTGTTACAGGATTATTAGTTGTATTAGGAGCACCGGGAGCACCTGTTAACATGTACAAGGTATTAGAATTACCGCTGATACCGCAAGCGTTTCCAGATCTCATTCTAAAGTAATAGTTCCCGGGATTACTTAATCCGGTTATCGATGTACTGCTAATGTTACCCACATTTAAACTGTTATAAACACCTTCAAATGAAGAGAATGATGGATTATCTGACACATCTAACAAGTAATACGTAGCACCTGCCGCTAAAGCCCAGCTTACTCCATAGGTAGTACAGCCAGGGCTATGCAAACCAGGTGCAGGGATGGTAGGTGAATTTATACTAAATGCTATACTGCCTGAATTGCCACTTGTGCCGCAAAGATTCACAGAACGCACCCTGTAGTAATACATAAACCCTGCAGACAATCCGGTAATATTTCGGCTGGTCACATTACCAACATTTAAATTGTTGTAAGAACCTAATATTGGTGAGAATCCCGGATTAAGTGCAACATCTATAACATAAGATGTTGCGCCACCAACAGCATTCCAACGAGCAATAAATGAGGTACATGTATAAGTTACTACTGACAGAGACGTAGGATTAGTTGGAGCAGTTGTGGATGCAGTTATTACGTTAGAGCTTCCACCGGTGCTGCAACCATTTCTGGCACGTACTCGGTAATAATAAACGGTACTTGATGTTAAACCTGTAATAGGATAAGTTAAAACATTGCCCACATTCAGGTTATTATAAGTACCAACAAATGTTCCAAACGCAGGATCTGTTGACAAATCCAGGAAGTAATCCAGTGCACCTGTAACCGCTTGCCATCTCGCATTAAAACCAGAACAGGTAAGGTTATTTGCTGAAATTGCATTTGGAGCACCAGGTGCATACGTACTTGCCGTTATTATAGCCGAATTTAAACTTGTTACACAAGCGTTTATTGCACGTACACGATAATAATAAGTATTATCAGCAGTCAAACCTGTAACATTAAGAGTTAACACGTTACCCACGTTTAAATTGTTATATCCGGCTAAGAATGTAGCAAATGTTGGACTCGTTGAAACATCTATGATATAGGCTATAGCACCTGTAACACCTGCCCAGTTTGCGTTAAAGAACGTACAGGTAATATCAGAAGCTGCAGCTGAAACAGGAGCTGTAAGCGCTGAAGGGTTTACTTGCACGAAATTTGAATTTCCACCGGAAGCACAACCGCTGGCAGCACGTAACCTGTAATAAACTGTGGTACCAGGTAAACCTGTTGCATTGTAAGTGGTTACGTTACCTACGTTAAAGTTGTTATAAACACCAACAAATGTAGTGAAGGATGCATCAGTGGCAATATCCAAATAGTAGGTTATTGCACCGGATGAAGTTGTCCAATTGGCATTCATCGAAGAACAAGTAACATTGGTAGCCGCAGTTGCCGTAGGAGGAGACGGAGCATTGGTACTTGCTGTTATGCTATTTGAATTCGGACTGGTAACACAAGCATTCGCTGAACGCACACGGTAATAATATGTGGTATTCACAGTTAAACCCGTTACGTTATACGAAGTTACACTACCTACACTCAGATTGTTATAACCGGCAAGGAATGTAGAGAAGTTAGAAGCTGTTGAAACATCAATATAATAACCCAGAGCACCGGTCACCGCTTGCCAGTTTGCATTGAAAACCGTACATGCAATACCGGTAGCTGCAAATGCAACCGGTGAGTTAATAGCTGATGGATTCACCGTTACAAAATTGGAATTATTACCTGAGGCACAACCACTTGCTGCACGAACTCTGTAATAAACCGTTGTTCCGGTTAAGCCTGTTACGTTATAAGTAGTTACGTTGTTTACGTTAAAATTGTTATAAGCACCAACAAACGTAGTAAACGAAGCGTCAGTTGCAACATCCAGATAGTAGGTTATTGCACCCGGTACCGCGGACCAGTTAGCATTCATCGATGTACAAGTTACATTGGTAGCAGCAGTTGCTACAGGAGCAGCCGGAGCGTTTGTACTTGCTGATATGCTATTTGAATTCGGACTGGTAACACAAGCGTTCATAGCACGTACACGGTAATAGTATTGTGTGTTTACAACTAAACCAGTTACATTATAAGTGGTAACGTTTCCAACATTCAGGTCGTTGAAACCAGTAACAAATGTTGCAAATGAAGGACTGGTAGATACATCAAGGAAGTAACCAAAAGCACCTGCAACTGTAGCCCAATTTGCATTGAAAACGGCACAGGCAATGCCAGTAGGTGCAAAAGCAACCGGAGCATTAACAGCCGATGGGTTAACAGTTATAAAATTGGAATTGTTACCTGAAGCACATCCGCTTGCTGCACGTACTCTGTAATAAACCACGGTACCTGGTAAACCAGTTACATTGTATGTCAATACGTTACCCACGTTAAAGTTGTTATAGGCACCCACAAACGTAGTGAACGATGCATCTGTTGCAACATCCAAATAGTAAGTGATCGCACCAGAAGATGCCGACCAGTTCACGTTCATTGATGTACAGGTAACGTTTGTTGCCGCAGTTGCGATAGGTGCAGGAGGTGCATTAGTACTAGCTGTAATAGTATTTGAGTTAGGACTAGTAGTACAACCACTAACTGCACGTACTCGGTAATAATAGGTTGTATTTACAGTTAAACCACTAACGTTATAAGTAGTTACGTTGTTTACGTTCAAATTATTATAGCCAGCTACAAATGTAGCAAACGAAGGGCTTGTAGAAACGTCTAAAAAGTAACCTAACACCCCCGATACCGCAGACCAGTTAGCATTCATTACTGTACAGGCAATACCATCTGCTGCAAATGCAACCGGGGCATTTACTACTGAAGTACTAACCGAAACAAAATTCGAATTTAAACTGGTACTGCAACCATTTGCAGAACGAACCCTGTAATAGTATGTAACTCCGGAAGTTAAACCGGTTACGTTATAGGTAGTTACGTTGTTTGTATTTAAATTGTTATAACCCGCTACAAACGTAGTAAAGGCTGCACTTGTAGAAACATCTAAGAAGTATGTTGTTGCACCTTGTGAAACACCCCAATTAGCATTCATTGACAAACAAACTACGTTACTTGGAGCTAATGCCAACGGAGCATTAGGAGCAGTAATGATAGTACTTACTGTATTTGAATTCAAACTGGTTGTACATCCACTTCCGGCACGCACACGGTAATAATAAGTACTTCCCTGACTTAAACCTGTTACGTTATAAGTAGTAACATTGTTAACATTCAGGTTATTATAACCAGGCAGGAATGTAGCAAATATTGCACTGGTAGAAACATCCAGGAAGTAAGTTGTTGCACCCACTGATCCCCCCCAATTGGCGTTCATAGAAGTACAGGTAACATTATCAGGCAAAACTCCAATTGGTGCAAAAGGAGCAGCAGTAATGATCATGATGGTATTGGAATTTAAACTGATACTGCAACCATTACCAGCACGTACACGGTAATAATAGGTAGTATTAACAGTTAATCCTGTTACGTTATAGGTAGTTATGTTACCAACGTTTAAGTTGTTATAAGTACCAACGAAAGTAGTAAATGCTGCATCGGTAGCCACATCTAAATAGTATGCAGTAGCACCTGCAACAGCACCCCAGTTTGCATTAAGGGAAGTACAAGTCAGGTTGGAAGCACCGCTTGATGTAGGAGCAACAGGAGCGGATGTAGTAACCAAACTTGTATTGGAATTAGAACTGGTACTACAAACATTCACGGCACGTATACGATAATAATAGGTTGTATTTACTGATAGACCTGTTATATTATAAGTGGTTACGTTGTTCACGTTCAGGTTGTTATAACCTGTAACAAACGTTGTGAAAGCAGCATCTGTTGCAACATCCAAATAATAAGTTATTGCACCGGTAACTGCTCCCCAGTTTGCATTAAAGGAAGTACATGTAAAGTTAGAAGCCGACAATGCTATTGGAGCAACGGGAGCTGAAGTACTAACTATTATTGTATTGGAATTTAAACTGGTAGCACAACCGTTTACCGCACGAACACGGTAATAATAAGTGGTATTAATACTTAAACCAATTACGTTATAAGTTGTTACGTTGTTTACACTCACGTTATTATAACCAGTTACAAACGCAGTGAATCCTGCATCAGTTGCAACATCCAAATAATACCCCGTTGCACTTGGTGACGAATCCCAATTCGCATTCAGGGAAGTACAGGTTAAGTTAGAGGCTTCAGTAGCATTTGGAGCAGTAGGACCAGTTGTGATAACAACAATAATGTTGGAATTTAAACTGGTACTGCAACCATTGCTTGCACGAACACGGTAATAGTAAATGGTGTTGATCGTTAAACCAGTAACGTTCAGCGTTGTTGCACTACCCACATTCAGGTTATTGTAACCGGTAACAAAGGTACCGAAGGTACCACTGGTAGAAACATCCAAATAATAGTTTGTAGCTCCCGGTGATACTGACCAATTTGCATTCAACGTAGTACAGGTAAAATTGGATGCTGCCAATGCAGCAGGAGCATCCGGTGAAGAAGTACTGATATTTATTGTATTGGAATTTAAACTGGTACTGCATCCGTTGCTCGCCCTTACACGGTAATAATAAGCAGTATTAGCAATTAAACCTGTTACGTTATACGTGGTTATGTTATTCACGTTCAAGTTGTTATACCCGGCAACGAAAGTAGTAAAGGATGCATCTGTTGCAACATCCAAGAAATAGGCAGTTGCTCCTGTTGATGCAGACCAATTCGCATTCATAGAAGTA
The DNA here is from genome assembly GCA_040388455.1 of Bacteroidota bacterium. Taxonomy (GTDB): domain Bacteria; phylum Bacteroidota; class Bacteroidia; order 2-12-FULL-35-15; family 2-12-FULL-35-15; genus 2-12-FULL-35-15. The sequence goes on along the minus strand of JAZKBX010000019.1, from coordinate 31,332 downwards.
CAGGTAAAGTTAGAAGCTGCTGTTGCTGTAGGAGCAATAGGAGAAGTTGTACTTACAGAAATGGTGTTGGAATTTAAACTGGTACTGCAACCATTGTCGGCACGTACTCTATAAAAATAAGTGGTATTAGCAACTAAACCAGTTATGTTATAAGTAGTTACGTTACCTACGTTCAAGTTATTATAACCAGTAACAAAGGCAGTGAATGCTGCATCAGTTGCTACATCAAAGAAGTATTGCGTTGCTCCTGATACAGCACCCCAATTCGCATTCATGGAAGTACAGGTAAAGTTAGAAGCAGCCAATGCTGTTGGAGCAAACGGAGCGGCAGTAACCACTACTGTTGTATTTGAATTTAAACTGGTGCTGCAACCATTACTTGCGCGTAAACGATAATAATAAGTAGTGTTTATAGTTAAGCCAGTTACGTTATAAGTAGATACGTTACCAACGTTCAAGTTGCTGTAACCTGCTACAAATGTCCCAAATGAGGCACTAGTTGATACATCCAGGAAATACTGTGTTGCACCTACAGATGGAGCCCAGTTAGCATTCATGGAAGTACAGGTAAAGTTGGAGGCTGCTACTGCTGTCGGAGCAATTGGAGCGGTAGTTCCAATTGTTATAGTATTGGAATTCAAACTGGTAGAACAACCATTGTCGGCACGTACACGATAATGGTAGGTAGTATTTGCAGTTAACCCGGTTATGTTATAAGTGGTTACGTTACCTACGTTCAAGTTGTTATAACCAGTTACAAATGTGGTAAAGGCCGCATCAGTAGCTACATCTAAGAAATACTGGGAAGCACCAGTTACAGCACCCCAGTTCGCATTCATTGAGGTACATGTAAAGTTGGTTGCTGCCACTGCTGTTGGAGCAACAGGAGCGGTGGTACCAATTGTGATCGTATTCGAGTTCAAACTGGTAGAACAACCATTGTCGGCACGTACACGGTAGTGGTAGGTTGTATTAGCAGTTAAACCAGTTACGTTATAAGTGGTTACGTTACCTACGTTCAAGTTGTTATAGCCGGTAACAAATGTTGTAAATGTTGCATTAGTTGCTACATCTAAGAAATACTGTGTGGCACCTGAAACAGCGCCCCAGTTTGCATTCATGGAAGTACAGGTAAAGTTGGAGGCCGCTACTGCTGTTGGAGCAATTGGAGCGGTAGTTC
>JAZKBX010000019.1:18575-30052 GCA_040388455.1 Bacteroidota bacterium | reverse complement strand
TTGTATTCGAGTTCAAACTGGTAGAGCAACCATTGTCGGCACGTACACGGTAATGGTACGTAGTATTAGCGACTAAACCAGTTACGTTATAAGTAGTTACGTTTCCTACGTTCAAGTTGCTATAACCGGTAACAAATGTTGTAAATGTAGCATTAGTAGCTACATCTAAAAAATACTGCGTGGCACCTGAAACAGCACCCCAATTAGCATTCATGGAGGTACAGGTAAAGTTGGAGGCCGCTACTGCTGTTGGAGCAATTGGAGCGGTAGTTCCAATAGTAATTGTATTCGAGTTCAAACTGGTAGAGCAACCATTGTCGGCACGTACACGGTAATGATACGTAGTATTAGCGACTAAACCGGTTACGTTATAAGTAGTAACGTTACCTACGTTCAAGTTACTATAGCCTGTCACAAATGTTGAAAATGTAGCACTTGTTGAAACATCTAAGAAATACTGTGTGGCACCTGAAACCGCACCCCAATTAGCATTCATGGAGGTACAGGTAAAGTTGGATGCCGCTACTGCTGTTGGAGCAATTGGAGCAGTAGTACCAACAGTGATCGTATTGGAGTTCAAACTGGTAGAGCAACCATTATTTGCACGCACACGGTAATGATAGGTTGTATTAGCAGTTAAACCAGTTACGTTATATGTAGTTACGTTACCTACGTTCAAGTTACTATAACCTGTCACAAATGTCGCAAATGTGGCACTAGTTGATACATCTAAGAAATACTGAGTAGCACCTGAAACAGCACCCCAGTTTGCATTCATCGAAGTACAGGTAAAGTTAGAAGCAAGTGATGCTGCCGGAGCAATTGGAGCGGTAGTTCCAATTGTAATTGTATTTGAGTTCAAACTTGTAGAACAACCATTGTCGGCACGCACACGGTAATGATACGTAGTATTAGCTATCAAACCGGTAACGTTATATGTAGTTACGTTACCTACGTTTAAATTGCTGTAACCGGTAACAAATGCTGTAAATGCAGGATCAGTAGCTACATCTAAGAAATACTGAGTAGCACCTGAAACAGCACCCCAATTTGCATTCATGGATGTACAGGTAAAGTTGGATGCTGCTACTGCAGTAGGAGCAATTGGAGCGGTAGTTCCAATAGTAATTGTATTCGAGTTCAAGCTGGTAGAACAGCCATTGTCGGCACGTACGCGGTAATGATACGTGGTATTAGCAACCAAACCGGTTACGTTATAAGTAGTTACGTTACCTACGTTCAAGTTACTATAACCGGTAACAAATGCTGTAAATCCAGCATCAGTGGCTACATCTAAGAAATACTGTGTGGCACCTGAAACAGCACCCCAGTTTGCATTCATGGAAGTACAGGTAAAGTTGGATGCCGCTACTGCTGTTGGAGCAATTGGAGCGGTTGTTCCAATGGTAATTGTATTCGAGTTCAAGCTGGTAGAACAACCATTGTCGGCACGTACACGGTAATGATACGTAGTATTAGCAGTTAAACCGGTTACGTTATAAGTAGTTACGTTTCCTACGTTCAAGTTGCTATATCCAGTTACAAATGCTGTAAATCCAGCATCAGTAGCTACATCTAAGAAATACTGAGTAGCACCAGAAACAGCACCCCAATTGGCATTCATGGATGTACAGGTAAAGTTGGATGCTGCTACTGCTGTTGGAGCAATTGGTGCAGTTGTACCAACGGTGATCGTATTCGAGTTCAGACTGGTAGAGCAACCATTGTCGGCACGTACACGGTAATGGTATGTAGTATTAGCAACTAAACCGGTTACGTTATAAGTAGTTACGTTTCCTACGTTCAAGTTGCTATATCCGGTAACAAATGTGGTAAATGTTGCACTTGTTGATACATCTAAGAAAAACTGCGTGGCACCTGAAACAGCACCCCAGTTAGCATTCATGGATGTACAAGTAAAGTTGGAAGCAGATGATGCTGACGGAGCAATTGGAGCAGTAGTTCCAATAGTAATTGTATTGGAATTCAAACTGGTAGAGCAACCGTTGTCGGCACGAACACGATAATGGTACGTAGTATTAGCTACTAAACCAGTTACGTTGTAAGTGGTAACGTTACCTACGTTTAAGTTGTTATAACCGGTAACAAATGTTGTAAATGTGGCATTAGTAGCTACATCTAAGAAATACTGTGTGGCACCTGAAACAGCCCCCCAATTAGCATTCATGGAGGTACAGGTAAAATTGGAGGCCGCTACTGCTGTTGGAGCAATTGGAGCCGTTGTTCCAATGGTAATTGTATTCGAGTTCAAGCTGGTAGAACAACCATTGTCGGCACGTACACGGTAATGATACGTAGTATTAGCAGTTAAACCGGTTACGTTATAAGTAGTTACGTTTCCTACGTTCAAGTTGCTATATCCAGTTACAAATGCTGTAAATCCAGCATCAGTAGCTACATCTAAGAAATACTGAGTAGCACCAGAAACAGCACCCCAATTGGCATTCATGGATGTACAGGTAAAGTTGGATGCTGCTACTGCTGTTGGAGCAATTGGTGCAGTTGTACCAACGGTGATCGTATTGGAATTCAAACTGGTAGAGCAACCATTATCGGCACGTAAACGGTAATGATATGTTGTATTAGCGATCAAACCTGTAACGTTATAAGTAGTTACGTTACTTACGTTCAAGTTGTTATACCCTGTTACAAATGTGGTGAATGTAGCACTTGTTGATACATCTAAGAAATACTGGGTAGCACCTGAAACAGCACCCCAGTTAGCATTCATGGAGGTACAGGTAAAGTTAGAAGCCGATGATGCTGCCGGAGCAATCGGAGCAGTTGTTCCAATTGTTATAGTATTGGAATTCAAACTTACAGAACAACCATTATCTGCACGTAAACGGTAATAATAAGTAGTATTTGCAATTAAGCCGGTTATATTATAGGTGGTTACGTTACCTACGTTCAAGTTATTATAACCTGTTACAAATGTTGTAAAAGCAGCATCAGTAGCTACATCTAATACATAAGAAGTAGCACCAGAAACAGCACCCCAGTTAGCATTCATTGATGTACAGGTAAAGTTGGAAGCGGCTGTTGCTGTTGGAGAAACAGGCGCAGTTGTACCGATAGTGATGGTATTGGAGTTCAAACTGGTAGAGCAACCATTGTCGGCACGTACACGGTAATGATACGTTGTATTGGCAGTTAAGCCGGTTACGTTATAAGTAGTAACGTTACCTACGTTCAAGTTGCTATAGCCGGTTACAAACGTTGTAAATGTAGCACTTGTTGCAACATCTAATAAATAGGCGGTAGCACCCGGAACAGCTCCCCAATTCGCGTTCATTGAAGTACAGGTAAAATTGGAAGCTGATGTTGCAGTTGGTGAAACCGGAGCAGTAGTTCCAATTGTTATGGTATTGGAATTCAAACTGGTGCTACAACCATTATCTGCACGCAAACGGTAATAATAAGTTGTATTCGCAATTAAACCGGTGATATTATAAGTGGTTACGTTACCTACGTTTAAGTTGTTATAACCGGTTACAAATGTAGTAAAGGAAGCATTTGTAGCAACATCTAATAAATAGAAGGAAGCACCTGAAACAGCTCCCCAATTAGCGTTCATGGAAGTACAGGTGAAATTATCTGCCTGTGTTGCTGTTGGAGATACCGGTGCGCTTGTTGCAACAGTTATTGTATTCGAATTCAAACTTACTAAACATCCATTATCAGCACGAACACGGTAGAAATAAGAAGTATTAGGTGTTAAAGCAGTTATATTATAAGTAGTTACGTTACCTACGTTCAAGTTACTATATCCAGTAACAAATGTGGTAAATGAAGCATCCGTAGCCACATCTAAGAAATATTGAGTGGCACTGGAAACAGCCCCCCAATTTGCATTCATAGAGGTACAAGTAAAATTGGAAGCCGAAGTTGCTGTAGGAGAAATTGGGGCTGTTGTACCAATACTTATCGTATTTGAATTTAAACTGGTACTACAGCCATTGTCGGCACGCACACGGTAATGATAAGTGGTATTAGCTATTAAGCCGGTAATATTATAGGTAGTTACGTTTCCAACATTTAAATTACTGTAGCCAGTTACAAAAGAAGTGAAAGCAGCATCAGTAGCTACATCCAGGAAGTAGGTGATAGCACCAGAAACAGCTCCCCAATTCGCGTTCATTGAAGTACAGGTGAAGTTGGAAGCAGATGTTGCTGTTGGTGAAATTGGAGGTGCGGTTGCAACAGTTATTGTATTTGAATTTAAACTCACCAAACATCCATTATCAGCACGTAAACGATAATAATAAGTTGTGTTTGCAGTTAATCCGGTAACGTTATAAGTAGTAACATTACCTACGTTCAGGTTACTATAACCGGTAACAAAAGTGGTAAATGCTGCATCAGTGGCAACATCAAGATAATAAAGCGTAGCACCGGAAACAGCACCCCAGTTTGCATTGAGGGAAGTACAGGTAAAGTTATCAGCAGATGTAGCTGTTGGAGAAATTGGAGGAGTAGTACCAATACTAATAGTATTGGAATTTAAACTGGTGCTACAACCATTGTCAGCACGCACACGGTAATGATAAATGGTATTTGGAACCAAACCGGTAATATTATAAGTAGTTACGTTACCAACATTCAAATTTGAATAACCCGGTAAAAGTGAGGTGAATGACGCATCCGTAGCTACATCTAAAAAGTAGGAGATCGCACCTGAAACAGCTCCCCAGTTTGCATTCATTGAAGTACAAGTAAAATTGGATGCAGAAGTTGCCGTAGGAGAAATTGGTGGAGTAGTACCAACAGTAACAGTATTCGAATTTAAACTGGTGCTGCAACCATTGTCGGCACGTACACGGTAATGATAAACGGTATTTGCTGTTAAACCAGTTACGTTATAAGTTGTTACGTTACCTACGTTCAAGTTGCTATATCCTGTAACAAACGTAGTAAACGAAGCATCGGTAGCAACATCTAAGAAGTAAGTAGTAGTACCAGAAACAGCACCCCAATTTGCATTTAAAGAAGTACATGTAAAATTGGAAGCTGAAGTTGCTGTTGGAGAAATTGGAGCAGTAGTACCAATACTGATCGTATTTGAGTTTAAACTGGTACTGCAACCGTTGTCCGCACGCACACGGTAATGGTAAGTAGTATTGGCAATTAACCCCGTAACATTATAAGTAGTTACGTTACCTGTATTGATATTATTATAAGATGGTAAAATAGTGGTAAAGGAAGCATCTGTAGCAACGTCTAAAAAATAAGCGGTAGCCCCCGGAACAGCGCCCCAGTTTGCATTCATGGAAGTACAAGTAAAGTTGGATGCAGCAGTTGCTGTAGGAGAAATAGGAGCAGTGGTACCAATACTTATTGTATTGGAATTTAAACTGATGCTACAACCATTATCGGCACGCACACGGTAATGGTAGGTAGTGTTTGCTACCAAGCCAGTTACGTTATAAGTAGTAGTATTACTTACGTTCAAATTGCTATAACCAGTAACAAATGCAGTAAATCCGGCATCAGTAGCCACATCTAAATAATAAGTTGAAGCACCAGCTACTGCCCCCCAATTTGCATTCATGGAGGTACAGGTAAAGTTAGAAGCCGCTGTTGCAGTAGGGGAAATAGGAGCCGTTGTTCCAATGCTTATTGTATTGGAATTCAAACTGATGCTACACCCATTGTCTGCGCGCACACGGTAATAATAAGTGGTATTTGCAATTAAGCCTGTAATATTATATGTTGTAACGTTACCAACGTTCAAATTGGAATAACCAGTTACAAATGCTGTAAACGCAGCATCAGTGGCAACATCTAAATAATAAATGGTACCGCCCGGAACTGCTCCCCAGTTTGCATTCATGGAGGTACAGGTAAAGTTAGAAGCAGGGGTTGCTGTTGGAGAAATCGGAGCAGTAGTTCCAATAGTTATTGTATTGGAATTTAAACTAATGCTGCAACCATTGTCGGCACGTACACGGTAATAATAATTTGTGTTTGCAATTAAGCCGGTTACGTTATATGTAGTAACGTTCCCAACATTCAAATTGCTATAACCGGTAACGAATGCTGTAAATGCAGCGTCAGTTGCTACATCTAAAAAATAGGTAGTTCCACCTGTGACTGCCCCCCAATTCGCATTCATGGAAGTACAGGTAAAGTTGGAAGCAGCTGTTGCTGTTGGAGAAATTGGAGCTGAGGTTCCAATAGATATTGTATTGGAATTTAAACTGGTGCTGCAACCATTATTAGCACGGATGCGGTAATAATAAGTAGTGTTTGCTATTAAGCCTGTAATATTATAAGTTGTAACATTGCCTGTGATCAGGTTATTATATCCTGTAACAAATGATGTAAATGATGCATCAGTAGCTACGTCCAAGAAGTAGCCAGTTGCACCTGAAACGGCCCCCCAGTTTGCATTCATAGAAGTACAGGTAAAATTAGAAGGAGCTGTTGCTGTTGGAGAAATAGGAGCCGTTGTACTTGCGGATAGGGTATTGGAATACAAACTAGTATCGCAACCATTACCTGCACGCACTCGATAATAATAGGTACTATCGGCAGTTAAACCGATTACGTTATAGCTGGTTACATTGTTAACATTCACATTATTATAACCGGTAATAAATGTACCCGGACTAAACAGTACGCTGGTAGACACCTCTAAATAATAAGAAGTAGCACCTGAGGCTGCTCCCCAATTTGCATTAAATGATGTACAGGTATAATTGGAAGGGGCTGTTGCTGTTGGAGAAACCGGAGCGGTAGTACTAACAATAATAGTATTAGAAGGTAAACTTGTATCGCAACCATTAATTGAACGTACTTTATAATAATAGGTAGTACTTGGAGTTAAACCTGTAACACCAGCGTTTGTAACGTTTCCAACCTGCAAACTGCTATAGGTACCAACAGGTAAAGTAAATGCAGGATCGGTAGCAACATCTAACAAATAAACAGTAGCTCCGGGAGTAGCACCCCAGTTAGCATTAAAAGAAGTACAGGTAAAATCAGAAGCAGGTAATGCTACCGGAGCAACAGAAGCTGTAGAAAGTCGGATAGCTATACAGGTAGTGTCACTCACTTCGCAACTATTAGAAGCTGTTACACATACATTTCCATCTAAGGTTCCAAAATCAACTACAATACTTGTAGTTCCTTGTCCGGAAGCGATTGTTGATCCCGTTGGTACAGTCCAGTTATAGCCGGTAGCACCTGCAATTGCCTGGATGGAATAAACGATACCTGTAGAATTTTTACATGCATCAGGAATACCGGAAATAGGACCTGATATATTAAGACCATCAACAGAAACCCAAGCGGTTCCATTGTAATAATTGAAAACATTACAGTCGAGATTATAGATCAACAATCCGGTTGCAGGTGCAACAATGGCGTCACGTTGCAAACCTGTAAGACGGGGAATCAAGAGTCCTTTGTCGCTGGCTGTTAAATCAAGCAAAGAACTTGGAGCCGGAACTAAAATTCCAATACCCACATTATTTTGTGCGAAAGCACCTGATCCTTCCCAAAGAAGAGAACCAAAAAAGGTTCCTAAAAATAATGCAGTTGAGATGATGAGTTTTTTTGTTGTCATACTTTTTTTGTTTTATAACCTTATATTAAAGATGATGCGGAATTTTTACTGTTCCAATATATTTATTTCTGTTCTACGATTTTGTTTTCTACCTTCTTCGTTATCATTGGTTGCAATGGGATTTGCCTCTCCATAACCTTTCGCTACCATTTGATCTCTACTGATACCTGCAGCAAAAAGGTATTCCAAAACAGATTGGGATCTGGCTTGAGAAAGTGACAGATTAAACTCTTCAGAGCTTTGACTATCAGTATAACTGGCAATTTCAATTTTAATGTTAGTACTTAAATTCATCAATTTCACCAGTTCATTAAGCTCAGCGCGTGACTCAGGACGCAAGGTGGCTTTACCATAATCATAGAAAATATTTTTCAAAAGTATTTTATTTCCGATGTCAAGTTTTTTTAATGGAATAGGTTTGCGTATTTCTTTATAGTCAGCTGTTATAGGAATATTAATGTTTTCGGAATAAAACAAATAACCTCTCTGGCTTATAGATATACCATAATTTTTACCCGCAGGTAAGGCGACAAGGAATTTTCCGGTAGCTTTATTTGATTTTACAATGTTAATAATTTCATTTTCATCGTTATCGGTGATTTTAATATCTGCACCAATAGGTTGAAATGTTTCCTTATCTAAAACTACGCCTTTAAAGAGAATAAGTCCTGATTCCTTTTTTTTGTTTTTAAAATATAATTCAAAAATATCTTTCTTTCCTAATCCTCCTGCACGAACAGAGGAGTAGTAACCTGTTCTTCCGTCAGCGGTGACATTAAAAAACAAATCATCATCGGCAGTGTTAATAGAATCACCCATATTAAAAGGAACACCCCATTTATTGTTTTCAAATACGGATTTAAAAATATCATATCCACCTTTAGTGTTATGCCCTTTTGAACTAAAATAAAGCGTTTTACCATCAGGATGAATAAAAACACCTTCTTCATTTTCGGGGGTATTAATGGTCTCGCCAAGATTCTCTGCTAGCCCCCAAACACCTGTCTTATCCATACGACACATCCATATATCCAACCCACCCTTACCATGCCTACGGTTGCTTATAAAATAAATAGTTCGTCCATCAGGTGAAATAGTTGCTGAGGACTCATGTTTTTTCGAATTAATAGGTTTTGGCATTTTAACGGGTTCTGTCCAATCTTCACCTATCAACTCAGATTCATAGATATTTCCACTACGGTCACCTCTGTAAACCAATAGCCGCTGACCATCATTTGAAAGTGCTATTGCGGAATTATTTCTCATGGTCTGATTTATTGTTGGTCCCAATATTTTAGCTTCACTCCATTTCCAGATCATATCATTATAATAAGAAACATAAATGTTTTCCATTCCATTTATCTGGCCGGCAATTGCATCCGGTGTAATTGGACGTCTGGATGTAAAAATCATCATTGATCCGTCTGCAGAAATAATTGGTGCATATTCATCATAAGGTGTATTTACATTTTCACCTAAATTGGTTATAATAATTTCTTGCAAATCTGCTCCCTCTATTTTATTGGAAAGGATATTATTTTCCTGACTATTAGCTTGAAAAGTAATTGATAATAATAATAGTAGTAATACGAAATAAAAAAAAATTCTCATCATTGTTAGTCTAATAGTCTTGTTGGAGAGTTCCTGAAATCTTGTGTAATTAGTCGTAAAGAAATTTCAACTCCTCCTCTTCCTTTTGTCCCTTGAGTTAATGATGAAGTATTTACATCATAACTTACACCAAAAGCATAGTTTGAATATTCAAAAAGCATCATTGGAATTACAGCGTCTTTCATTCTGTATTGAGCACCAAGTGACAAAGCCATTCCTTTGCCATAACCGGTATATCTGGAATTGTTTTTTATGGCCCAACGAAATAGTGATCCAACATTCAACTCAATAGATGGTCCTTGCTTAATAAAAACAACATTTGGTACCACGGTTAAATCGGAGTTTGAAATTCCTATCCTGGATTGAGCATGCATAACTAGGCTTGTATAAAGTTTATCAGCAGTGCCGGTAGAATAAAAGCTTTGTTTAGGAGTATTTATATTGAGGGCTGCGAAGCCTAAAATTATTTTCAACTGATCATTGGCGGAAATAGTGGATGCTGGTTTATTATAACTCCATGAAAGTCCACTTGAAAAATCACCATATAAGGTTGGAGGAAGGCTGGCAATATCGTTTGAAGCTAATCCAGCATTATAGGCTCCTGTACTTTGATCATATTGATTTTCCCATTGCATTGCACTGGTAGAAATACTTTTCTGAACAATACCACCCTGCATTGCACCTGTGATATATTGTTGTTTGTTTATAAATACAGAACCTGCAAGAGAAAGATTCAGTTGGGTAGTTCCTAATTTCAAGTCACCTGCAACATCTTTAAAAGCAGTGATCCCGGCACCAAGAAATCCCTTTTCCCATTTTTTCTTAGACAATCGAGTATCGAATGAACACAAAGCAGTGTTATATGTAGCTCCAGACTGCCCCATCCCCTGCCATTGATTTTTGTAATTTAAATACACTCTTTGATTGCCTTCGAAAATCCCAGTTAATGCAGGGTTAACCATCAGCGGTGTCATGTGGTATTGGGAAAAGTGAATATCCTGAGCAAAAGCACATGTAATAGGTAATATGTAAACTATAATATTTACAATTACGCTAAAAAATATGACTTTCGGTCTCAAAGTAATGAATTTCATTATATTACTTATTAAGTATTCCATTAAACTTATCTCAACAGCGTGACATTTCCTTTTTTTGTTAATTCCTCACCGTTCTTTAATTTCCCCCAAACATAATAAACGAATACGCCAATATTCAAAGGCTCTCCCTTATAGGTTCCATCCCACCCTCCATTAATATCATTGGTTTCAAATACTTTTTCGCCCCAACGGTTATAAATGGTAAACTTTATCTCCGTAATTCCTTTTCCCAATGGGTGAAGCACATCATTATTTCCATCCCCGTTAGGAGAAAACACGTTGGCAACATATACATTGGTTGCTAATTCTACATTCACTGCTAAAGCGAAAGGGATAAGACCGGGATCAGTAGTGAAGTTTTCAAATGAAGTTTTTGTGATACCTTTTAATCCGTAATTATTAGAGACCACACCTAATCCAGGATTTTTCCATTCCGTGGAGATAACTTCCCAATAGGCAAGAATGTCGTAAATTGCAGTTCCATCAGCTGTATCATTATAATATACAGTAATGTCTGCTTTATCAATACCTGCAGTCCTGTTTATTTTATGGTAGAAGTCAGGGTTTATTTCGCCTACAATAGGTTCTTTTGAGGCAGGATCAAAACCGTCAATAGAAGGATCATTATTCGCAAACCTTACCTTATAAGTATTGGCAGTTGGTTCATTGGGTTTAATCTCAACCGGTCGGAAACGAGCTGTTCCCAAGCTAGAGCCAACAGGGTAAAAATAGGTACTTGTGGAAAGTGTATTTCGGGCAAGCCCTCCATCATTGGTGCTGCTGACAAATCCATCGGTACGGGTAATGTTAGCGGTATCGGTAGCTAATACAAGTACTGTGTTATCACCGGCATCAAATTCATGATCGTTGAGTGCAAGTGTGTCTTCAATTTCTACATCAACACCAACAAGTTGTTTTGTTCCGGTACCTGCCAATTCAAGATTATTGAAATGTGTGAGTAAACTACCACCTATGGTTTGAACGCTACTATCCAAATGTACCCAACCGTTTGGTCCAACTGTAAATATATTGTCGGAAGAATTATTATTGGTCCAGTTGCCACGAATGTAAAAATTACCCGAATTAGCAATAGTACCGTTGTTCTGATGTATTACATTGCCATTAATAACAAAAATATTATTGGTATTGGCGATTGGTGCACCATTGTTAACAAAATT
>JAZKBX010000019.1:0-18475 GCA_040388455.1 Bacteroidota bacterium | reverse complement strand
TAATAACAAAAATATTATTGGTATTGGCGATTGGTGCACCATTGTTAACAAAATTGATTTGGGAGAAAGATAAAAATGGTAACAGCAAAAAAGAAACAACTATTGAATAAAAAGGTAATGAATTACGAAGTAAAAAACTTGTATCCAAATTCTTATTTTTTGAAAATGAACTTAATCTACCTGAAGATTTCTCTATAAAATTTAATTTAAGAGAATTTCTAAAGGCGAAAAAATAACAGTTAAAGTCTATATTTTGTATGTTAAAATACAATTTCATGGTGTCGAAAGATAATAATTTATTTTTAGATGAAAAAAATAATGCAAAAATAATTTGATTTTTTTTTTTCGACTATTGTAACTTAATTATAAATACCTAAAAATCTGTAATTTATAAAAAAAAATCCATTCCTGGTTTTCTTAAATTGAAATGGGTTTCAATACGATTATTGTTTCCATTTGTTTTCAAACCCTATGTTTTATGCTCATAAAAAGGATATTATGGAGCCGAATTTTATCTTTTATTATAGTATTAGACTTTATATAAGTTAAAATACATCCTGAGATTTGCAACGAAATTAGCCTTAAAAATGCTTACACACAATTTTCTCGACAAGCTCGAAATGACCACGCTTGCAGTCATTTCGAGCTTGTCGAGAAATTGCGGTTGATTACGATAACGAATTAACTTATATAAAGTCTATTGAGCGGAATTTTTAACCCCACCTTCTTACCTTAAAAAGGTTAGATAGATGGGGTTAAAAATTGAATTGTAAAAATGCAATCAAAAACTACATGATAGCTCTTGAAACTATCTCTTTCATGATCTCATTTGTACCGGCATAAATTTTCTGTACTCTGCTGTCGGCATAAGCACGTGCGATCCAATATTCCCAAATATATCCGTAACCACCGTGAAGTTGTAAACATTCGTCAACCACTTTACATTGCAGGTCGGTCATAGAAAATTTAAGCATGGCAGCAGTTGGAATATCTAATTTCTTATTTAAGTGCAGTTCTATACATTTATCAACAAATACTCTTCCGATCTGTGTTTCAGTAGCCATTTCTGCAAGTTTGAAACGTGTGTTCTGGAAAGAAGCAATAGGTTTACCAAAAGCAATACGTTCTTTTGTATATTGGATAGTTTTTTCAATAGCTGTTTCAGCAGTTGTAATGCCCATAATACCTACCAAAAGTCTTTCTTGTGGAAGCTCTTGCATAAGATAGTTAAATCCTTCGCCTTCTTCACCTAGGAGGCATGATACGGGCACTTTAACGTTATCAAAAAACATTTCACAGGTATCCTGAGCCTTCATTCCTACTTTTTTCAAAGGGGTTCCTTTGGAATATCCCTCCATGGTGTTATCCATGATCAAAAGGCTTGTTCCTTTGGCTCCTGCAGCAGGATCAGTTTTTACAACTACTATCACCATATCGGACATGTAACCATTGGTAATAAATGTTTTTGAACCATTAACAATATAATGGTCACCTTGTTTCACGGCAGTAGTTTTTATTCCCTGCAAATCACTTCCTGCAGATGGCTCACTCATGGCAATGGCTGTAATTACTTCACCACTTACCATTTTAGGTAACCATTTCTTTTTTTGTTCTTCTGTTCCGTAATGTAATATATATGGCGCAACAATATCGGAATGTAAAAAGAAACCGGGACCCGTACAGCCTGTTTTCGAAAGCTCTTCAATTATTATTGCGCTGTATAAAAAATCTGTTCCCGGTCCACCATACTCCGTAGGGACACAAGGACAAAGAATCCCCATTTCTCCGGCCTTCAGCCATGCTTCTCTTGAAATTTGACCTTCCTGCTCCCATTTATCATGAAAAGGGACGATCTCTTTCTGAAAAAAATCTCTTACTGCAATTCGGAGCATTTCATGCTCTTCGGTAAATAGGGTGCGTGGGATCATAGTTGATTTAGTTAATTTGTTAACTGGTTTATTAGTTAATATTGATTAGTTGTTTGTTAATGGGCGGTGTATCTATTCTTTTATAAAGCTTTAGCACGATAATATAACACACTTTTTATACCGATTTTAAAGTTGAAATTTCCGTATATATCATCAGCATCTGTGGTTATTTTTTTTTCGACCATATCAGTGGTAGTCTTTGTTTTTAAATACAACAGACCATATCCAGCCTCAGTAAATATCGAAAAACGATTGCAAGGATAATATTCATAACCAAGTAAAGGAATGGCTTTTAGTTGACGATATTGATAATTAGGAATAGGAGAGGTATTACACCACTCCCACCTAGGGTTATAAGGTGGGTCATTATATCTATTCTTCATCCCATAAGCAGAAGCAAACTGCGTGTATGAAATTAAAGCACCTGCATAAGCACCAGACAATTTATGTTTATTCAAATGTCTATAATAAAATCCTGTAGCTCCCACAATATGATAAAAGCCTGTTTTAAAAATAGTATTAAAATCAGTTCCTATATTATCAATTGTTAAGCCATAGGTGTTTTGTTTTTGTCGGTATAAAACGCCAAAAGCTGTTTGTGGATAGGACAGAAACTTGTTTTTGCTATATTCAACATTGCCAATAACTGCAACTTGTTTTTGAGCATACGCTTTTGAGATACAAATACATATTAATAATAAGATTAATTTTCTCATTTGTTTATTCTGATTTAAAATCCCAATTCTCGCTATCAATTTCAAAAATACTAAAAAATAATTTTATTCTTTCTTAATTCCTTAATTTCTGATTCGGAACAGCCTATTTTAAGCAACTCTGCTTCTGTATGTTCGCCTAATTCAGGAGCGGATTGTTCTATTTCAAATTCAAAACTGCTGAATTTAAGCGGAAGTCCGAATTGTAATACCTCTCCTTCCTCAGGATAGTTTTTTATCTGAACCATATTACGTGCTTTCACCTGTTCATTATCCAGGCTTTCTTTCAGAGTAAGAATCGGAGATACGCAGCAATCAATATCTTTGAATTTATCTGTCCAAAATTGTTGTGTATTGCTTTCAAAAAATGTGGATACTTCAATAAAAACTTTTTGTGCCTGCTCCTCAGCTACCATGTGAAAAATAACCAGATCGGCTCTGTCAATGGCTTTGCAGAAGCGTTCCCAAAATTTAAATTCCAAAGCACCAAGGGCCATAAATTTTTTATCGGATGTTTCATAAATAGAATAGCATGGTAAAGCACCTGTTAAAAAACCATGCTCACCGTGATCTACCTGGGCAAGTGCCGGTGTTGCATGGGCTAATATGCCATCCATTATAGAAACGTCAATGTACTGCCCCTCCCCTGTCATTTTTTGTTGTACTAAGGCTGCAAGTATTCCCATTGCTGCATTTAAAGAACCTCCAACAACATCTGCAATTTGAAAATTGGGAATGAAAGGTTGTTCTTCTTTACGATCAAGCACACCTGTGTATGCACAGTAATTAATATCATGCCCGGCTTTATCTCGATACGGGCCACTTTGACCATAACCGGTAATGGAACAATAAATTAATTTCGGATTATTTTTTTTGAGTGTTTCGTAATCTATTCCCAGTTTATTCACTACACCCGGACGAAAACTTTCTACAATAATATCCGCTGTTTCGGATAATTTTAAAAACAGGAGGCGCCCTTCTTCTTTAGTGAGATCAATGGCTATAGACCGTTTGTTACGATTTACAGCATGAAAGAAAACAGAATTTTTATTTTGCATAGGGGGCATCAAGCGCGCATAGTCACCTATGGAAAGTTCCTCTATTTTTAGCACATCAGCTCCCATGTCAGCCAGGTGCAATGTACACATAGGTCCGGGTAGCAGACGTGTCAGGTCTAAAATTTTCACACCTGTTAACGGTTTTTTTTTCATAAATTAAGTGAGTTAAATTATGATAGTTGCTGTGATTATTATAACCCTAACAGGGTTTGAAACCCTGTCAGGGTGAGTCCCAAATGAAATAATTCTTTATATCCTAACACCGATCATACATACATCATCAACCTGTTCCTGATCTTGTTTCCAGTCATCAAATGCTTTAACAAGTATATCATGCTGTTCGGTCATTGTTTTATCCTGTATTGAAAGTAGTAATTCCTTTAAAGGTTTGTATTTAAATTTCTCTCCGAATTCTCCACCAAACTGATCGGCATATCCATCAGAAAATGAATATACTGTATCCCCTTTAAAAACATCCATTTCATGAAGTGTAAAAGGATCCATCCTTTCATATAAGCCTATTGGCTGACGATCTGCTTTAATTTCTATCAGATAGTGACTTGATGTGCATAAAATAGTGCCGGACTCCGTTGCAGGCTTTCCTTTTCTTATTACCCAAAGGGGGTTGTATGCACCGGCATATTGAAGTTTCACAGGTCCTGAAACAGTTGGGAATGGCGAAAGACCTATCAGCGCTATATCCATTCCATCTTTTTGTGTTGAGTAATTTTCGCGTTGCTCAAAAGCTCCGGTTACAATTTCACGAACATTGTTAAGAATAAGATCAGGTTGATGAATGCTTCCTTTTTTCATTACATCGTTCAAAGCATTACAACAAATAACACTCATGATAGCACCAGGAACACCGTGCCCTGTACAATCTGCAGCAGCAAACAGTACCTCCCCCCTTTTATTCCCCTCTCCATTTGGAGAGGGGCCAGGGGTGAGGTGAAACCAATAAAAATCACCACTCACAATGTCTTTGGGTTTATACAATAGAAAAGAATCAGGTACTATTTTTTTAAATAATTCTTTGGATGGAAAATAAGCATCCTGTATATATTTAGCATAATCAATGCTGTCGGTTATTTCTTTGTTTTTTATTTCCAGCTCATGATGCTGTATAGCAATTTTATCGAAGGCATTTTTAAGTTCAATATTTTTAAGGCGATGGATCTCTGCTTCTTTTTCGGCATGCTCTACAGAGAACGCAATTTGCTGATGTTTAAGCATGTTCACTTTTTCGCTGCTCAATATCTCCTGCTGAAGATCGTTGAAACATTTGTAATGATGAAGTGATCTTGAAAAATCATTATTTTTTTCATAGGCTGAAGAAAGTAATTGATGCACTTCAGATGTTAAAGCTATAATTTTCAGTTCTTCAGAAATGATCAAAGCCTTATTTAAATTGGTAATAGCGGATTCGATATTTAATTGCTCCAGGTAAATTCTACCTCTGCCAATCAGACATAATAATTCAAATCGTTTTTCTTTAAACTGGTTGGATCTTTCAGCTCTATTGTAATAATCAATGGATATTTCTAATTCACCTTTTTCACTAAAGAGGCTTGCAAGGCCAAGATAGGTCCATGGAATGCCTTGAACATCATTTATATTTTCTCTCAGCAAGAGGCTTTCTTTATAATATTCTTCTGCTTCATTATAGTTTTTACTTAACACGAGGTTTCTTCCTATCAGGTTTAAAGAAGAAGCAACAGCTTTAAGATCTTTCAGTTGTTTGCGTGTTTCGAGGCCTATCCTGAATGCTTTTATAGCCTGGGAGTAATCGTGTGTTCTCGAATAGATCTGACCTAAAACTGTATAACAATCGGCTTTATTTTCTTTATCAATCACTTGCCGGCTCATTTTTACAGCATGTTGTGCATGATGCATTGCTTTTTCGTATTGTCCATATTGATCATACATTCCGGCACAGATACAATGTGCTCTTGAAATCCCAAGCGGCTCATTTATTTTTTCAAATTGATGTAAGGACTCTAAGGCTTCTCTGAGGTGATCACCTTCCGGTATTTTCCAAAAGGCGAGTTGAGCAATGGTAAGTCTGGCATAGGTTATATTCAACTGATCGTTATCTTCAACAGCCTTTTCTTTAGCTTGAATTGCAAGCCGCATTGCTTCATCCCGATCAACATAACGCTGGCCCCAGGCTTCGTTATTCATATCATTAATCATCGTATGTTTAGGTAAAGCTTGCATCAGTAAAGGTTATCGGGGCATGAAATTAGCAATTGAACTTATTGATTCATTATAAGTACTTGAAGGATATTTTTCCTTTAATTGTGCTGCAGTCTTTTTTACATTATCAAAATATCCAAGATTAAAATAACTCATTGATAGCAAAAATAATTGCAATGGTCCTTTGTCTTCATCCAATTTAAACAGATCAATTAATTGTTTCCTGGTATATGCTTCTTCAGTATATTGGTAATTTTCCTTATAAATTGCAGCGTAATTTTCTAAAACACCAACCATAGGATCAGTATCTTTAAGATTCTTTAAGTATGTATTGTAATCGTTTTGCAGACCTTTTAAGTCGGTATTTATTTCCTTTAAAGCCTTTTCATAAATTGTAATATTGTCTTTAAAATCAGCTGCTTTTCCTTTAAGTATTTCCTGATCTTTTTTTGCTTCTTCAATGCTTTTCAGTTTCGCAGTATTAACGATAAGGCCTTCCCAAGCTTCTAATAACAATGCTGTTTCATTTTCATTTCCGGCTTTATAATTTGTTATGTATTTATTACAAATTTCTAAAAGCAGATCAGGCCGGTTATATTTTTCATTACTAAAAAGCCATTTTATAACTTTTTCAAGTTCGGCTTTAGTTCCTTTTTTAGCAATGTTTTCCAGCTCAGCTATTTTCTCTTTCTGTTCTTCTGTTTTGGTTTTGTAATCATCCAGTTTGTTTTCTAAGCTCAATGCCCGTTCTTCATCATCCGGATCAGTGAATATTTTTTTGCAAACTACAACTATTTCTTCCATGGTTTTAATATCATTGAAGTGAAGTGCAATATCAAAAAACTCTGTGAACTCAGAAAACTTAGTGCTTTCATCCCAGGCATCCAAAGTTGCTTTAGAAACGCTTAGCACCTGCGATCTGTAAAGCTGCTGATAATGCTTATACTCTTTTTCATTTACGAACTGAAGATTTGATCTCCATCTTAATTTATTCAAATAATTCAGGTAAGCATCAAGGGCTTCGGCTTCCAGTTTATTTTCTAATCCTTTTTTACCATTTTCGCGCTGTTCCAATTCTTTAATAGCCTGCTCTAAATACATTTTAATACTTTGAAAGTACATACTCAAAGGATATTCAGTAATAAATGCTTTTGAAGATTCTATTATTTCTTCGTGTTTTTTTAAGGAATTTAATGCAATACAATCGTAAAATAACATCATCTCTCCCAGGGTAAGAACTGATGCTTCTCCATACATTTTCTTTTTGGGATCGAAATTCATTTTCCTCAATGAATTGTTGAATGATAACATCTGACTGAATTTATAGGAGGTTAGAAGGGTTGTCCAGATAGTTTGAATTTGTGTTCCAAATTTGTCGCTTGCCGGATCAATAGTATTGATGGCACTTTTCAGTTCCTCAGCTATTAATAATTCACGTTGCGCCTCTACTTTTTTAAGCCATTCCTTTAACTCATCCAATTTATTTTTAGCGAAATTAAATTTAGGATAGGTAGTAATTGTTTTCTCAAGAAGAGCTTCCGCATCCGCGGCCATTCCCTGATCCTGCAATTCAATTGCATTGGAGTAATTAACAACTGCCGTCAATTCAACTTCTTCATTTGATCTGTAAAGTCCACTCAGATCAGGATTATAAGGAACATTCAGATTTTTAGAAAGCAGGGTTGCCAATTGTTGATGAAGCGCAAAGAAACTATTTTTGTTGCCGGTTACTTGTTCTGCCAATATAATACCACCTGTCTGAACATCAATCAATCGGGCATCTATGCGCAAGGTATTATCCAAAAAGTAAAATGAACCCGTAAGAATGTTTTGTGCACCAAGACCTTTTCCTAATTTTTGAGCAGTCGCGGGATCAAAATATTTTGATTGTCCGAGTTTAATTTCCTGGATCAGTTTTTCCAATTTCTCACGTTCCACTATGTTTACACCTTTTACTTTTGAAAGGTCGGTAATAAGCATATCGGCAATACCTTTAGATAAGGCGTTGTATTTAGCATCCCCGCTCGAATTGTCGAAATAGGAAATAGCAATTGTTTTGGCTTTACCACTTAAGGAAAAAGCAAAGAACAATATGTATGCTACCCATTTTTTCATTTTATATTTTTACACTTAGCTTATCAAGCGCCTTTTGAGCAGGCACAAAATCAGGATTTTTTTCAAGTACTTTTTTGAAAATTTCAATTGCTTTTCTGGTTTCACCTTTATCCATTTGGTCTAACCCATCTGAATACAGCAATGAGGTTTCGTAGGAAAGCGCAGCTTTTGTTTTTGTTTCCGTGGCGGTTTCTGAAGCAACACCTAAATCCGAAACCGACATTTCCACATTCAATCCATTTGCGATTTTAACAACCAATTTTTTTTCAAGATCAAAAAAGGTAGCTGTACCGCCATCTACACCTTCACTCTTAATTATCTTACCTGTTTCCACATCGATGATTCGTGCATCAATTCGTAAACTGCCCATGAGGTCAAAGAAAGAACCTGTTAAAATATATTCCACGCCTAACAATTTCCCTACTTTGGTTGCTGTGGAAGCATCAAATTCTTTGGAATTATTTAATTTTTGTTCTTTTAATATTTCCTCCAGTCTTGCCCGTTCTACAACGTTTAGCATTTTTATTTTTGTAAGATCAGAGATGAGCATATCTGCCAAACCTTTTCTTAAACGTGATAGCTCATTGTTGTCTGAACCATTATCAAAGTAAAGAACAGCGATCCTTTTAGCATCCGGGTTTGGGGTAGCTTCATTCAGTTTATTAACCAGATCATCCTGTTGTTTTACCACAGTTTCATTTGCAGTTGTTGTAATTTCAGGAGGCAGCACTTCATTTCCATCACTTGATTTAAAAATAAAATAGGTAGCGGATGAGCCAATGAGGACCAAAACAATTACAATCACGAAAATAAAAAATGGAGAAACTTTTTTTGCAGAAACTTTCGTTGCCTGTTTAACTTTTTCCGGTGCAGCATCGGAATAGCTATGCACAGGACTTACCAGTTCATTAGGTATGTTTCCTTTCAGGTATTCAAGAAAGAACCAATTGGTAAGGCTCGCTAATGCTGTTTGACAAGGAGCTATCCATTCACGGGTGGCAGCAGAAAGATCATCCTGAGCATGGGCAGCGTAGTTTCCATAGGTTTGGATCGTTCCAATAAGGATCCCCATCCGATCAGGAATTATTTTTTTATTTAAAAGTTCACGCCCATAATCATTCAGCATCATTTTGCCTTTAGGCTCTCCTATCTCCTTGATATAAATAAAGCGGCAGATTGCTTCTGTTGTTCTTCGGGCATTTTGCAAAAAGGTGTCAGGATCCTGATCGGCATAGCCAAAAGATTTTACAAGCATCCGACTCAGATGAGTCACCTTTTCTTCCAAACTTTCAATAAGCGGGTCTTTATCGTTTTCAGTCATTATCCGTTGTGTGAAAACCAAAAGTACAAATTATTAAGTGTTTTTTTTTATTTTTTTCTTTTAAGTTTTGAAGAAGATACGGTTTAGTTTTGAAGGTAATCAAATAGCAAATTCAATTTGATAAAACAATTTAAAGAACGTTTTTTTGTTTTTAAGAATAATGCTTCGCAATGTATTGAATTGCCTGCTCTTGTGTTTTAACAGCAAAATTTTTATAGCGGTCATGAACATCAATAATTTCTTCAAAAGCCTCCTGGACAAGTTGTTTATTTTCCCAGGTTTTAAGATGTTCTACAACAATTTCTAAACAACCTTTTTTATATGCGATCTGACCAAGCACATGAACCAATGTTTTACGAACCCTTAAGGTTTTATCATTCTGCAACTCTTTTAAAAGGGGTAAAATATCCTGTGGATGAGTTCTTCCGCGAAGTTCTATTCCGTGACAAATCTCTCTTCTGATCTCTTTGTCGGGATGATGTAAATATTCTTTGGCCCATGTTAAAACCGGTTTGGGATTAACCTCTCCCATTTTTTTAACTGAACCGATTACCGCATTTCTAACTGAATGATGCGCATCAAACAAACCTTTATCAAAAAAATGTTTCACAATGTCAAACTCTTTTTTACCAATTTCACCTGCTGCATTAATAGTTGTTTGGCGTACTTTAAAATCATCTTCATTTAAAAGAAAATCAAGCAATTTAATTATTTTGTTTCGAAGATTATTGTTGGCAAAATAAATCCGACCTATTGATAGATAAGCGGATTTACGGATATATGTATCCTCATCTGAAAAGCAGGAAACGGTTTTATGGAATTTGCCTGAATTTATTTCAGCCAATGTTTCTTTACTTATTTTTTCAACAAGCTTTGTTCGTTCTTCTTTTGATAATTCGTAAAAGCTCATTTTTTATTGTGTGTTCATTAACCCGATCTGAAATTGATATGGCAGCATAAAGGTACTACATTGTAAAACTATTGAATAAAAAAATGGGAAGCAAAAGAGATCGTTGGCACATCAAGGCAAACGCAACTAATTTTTTTTATTTTTTCTAGTTCTTTAGACAAAGCGCCCCTTCCTTCGTCAGGATAAACTCCGGCTTAGTTTATTTTATAAAGATGCACTTTAGTCCATCCACTAAAATAAGTCTGACATATATAAAGAATCCCTTCCTGTGTGAGGATAAACTCCGACTCGGTTCATATTATTACAATATCATTCGTTCCTACGGAACTTGTTTTTAGTTGTTATCCCCTACAATGGACTAAAGTCCATTGTTACAACATCATTCGTTCCTACGGAACTATGACTTTTGAAAACATTTAGCTTTCCTAAATTTAGATGCGTTTGCCCTAACTGGCACAGATTTTACATTTATCTTTTTTATAGCTATTCCTATGAAAATCACTGCCGATTTTATTCCTCATACTAAATTCCATAAGGGAAGTTGGCTGTTACCAATAAAAAGGCCGAATTGGTATTATTTTAAAGAACAAAAAAACAAAAATATAATCACCAATAAAGATTTTTCACAAAGCGTTGATGGCCCTTTAAAAGAGTTAGTGAAATACCTGCATAAAAAAGGAATTAAAACTACTCCTTCCTGTGCCGGACATCACATCAATGAAAAGAATTTTGAAAAAATATATGATTCATTAAAAGAAGATAAAAAAGATATTTGCAACAATGGCTTAGTGCTGGAGGATTGTGAAAGCGGTAAAGTATATATCTATAAAAATAAAAAATATCAACTACCATGGTCGAAAAGGAATTTTTTAAAAGAAGTAATGCATTATCAAAAAAAAGGCGTTATCGGTATTAAATTAAGAAATAAAAAATTGCGGAAAGAAGTTTTAAAAATAGAAATTCCACAGGTTAAAATAAAGGAAAAAAATACTGTTCTATTAATTTTCACAAAAGATAAAAATGGAAATAACAGGAATAAATGGAAAAAAATCACAAAAAAAATAAAACAGATTTTGAGGTTTTATTGGTTCCTGTTTTAATTTCATATAAAAGAATAACTATATTGCTTACTGAAGCTGACGCACCTTTCTCGTCTCCGCTTGAAATGACGCTCCAAACAGGCATTAAATTATTTTAATAATATTAGTTTTTCAAATCGGGAAGCGAACAGTAAATTTTGTCCCCTTAGTTCGGTCTAAAGCTAAAGTCCCACCAAGTTGGTCGGTAAGCATTTCTAATAATTGAAGTCCGAGAGAGTTTGGGTTTTTCCAATCAACAGATAGAGGTATACCGATCCCATCATCAGCAACTTCCAAAATATATTGATTGGTGTTTTTCAATTTTTTTTCAACTCCAAAATATAAATGAATATTACCTTTTCGCATATCCGGAAAAGCATATTTAAAACTATTTGATATTAGTTCATTTAATATTAATCCGCAAGGAATGGCAATATCTATTTTAAAAAAGTGCGATTGTGTAATAGCATTCACATGTATCTGAACTTTTTCGGGGTTAAGATTATGGCTGTTATCCATATAGGTTAAAAACGAATGCATATATTCCGTAAAATCGATTTTTGATAGATCGTCAGACTGGTATAATTTTTCATGCACCAAAGCCATGGCCCTGATACGGTTTTTACTTTCCATGAATGTTTCCAACAGGTCGGGCTGTGTAATTTTTTCAGCCTGGAGATTCAATAAGCTTGAGATCACCTGAAGATTATTTTTTACCCGGTGATGGATCTCTTTTAGCAGAACTTCTTTTTCACGTAAGGAAATGGTTGATGATTGAAGTTCTTCCCCCAGCATATTTATACCAAGGGCAAGAGCATCAAAATCATTTTTTTTTCCGGAAACAGTTGCTTTCTTGGTGTAATTTAACTGTGCAAGGGATAACACAACGCCTAAGATCTCATTGATCTGGGTTGCATTTTTCCTTTTCTCAGCCTTAACGCTTTTTAATTTTTTCTCAATTTTGTGAAGGCCAGATAATATGGCTTCTTTCTTATTCGTGCCATCAAAAGACTTCCCTCCTGTTAAACGACTAACTACATTATAAATATCATCCAATTCTTCAGGCATTTTATTTTATTTTATTTTAAGGGGGGGAGCAAATTGTTTTAACCATGAAACTGCTTCACTTTCATCCGTAAATAATTTTGTGGGTACAGCCGATCTGTACATTCCAATAAAAAAATTACCTATGATCCGGCTTACTGGCGACCTTACTAACATTGCTATTGCTGTAACACCGGGTGTGCGGTTTTTCATCGAAAAATGATCGCGGGCTTCTTTACTGATGGATTTTATTTCCTTTAAATTTACAAGAATCGGGTAAATAGTATCGCCTGAAATTTCTTTTACTGAGAAGCTGTTTTCAATAGCATCCTGAAGATCAACGATAACGTTTGGCTTGACAACAGTATAACAAATACCATCATTACCCAGCCATGAAGTAAACGCCCTTAATTCAATTACTTTGTTTTTAATGCTGTCCACAATTGTAATTATTCCGGTTTTAATCTAAAATCAAAAATAGCTATTATTTTATTTAAAAAACATGAGTTTATATGAAAATAACGCTTAATTGAATTAAGGTAGCCATTTACATCTTAATCCAAATAATAATTGAGAGGATTTTATTCTATCGAAATTTTATAAATTTTATCATCCCCAACAAGAGGCTGAGGGATGGAGGTTCCTATATTAGAAGAGGAAAAAAGCAATGAACCGTCAGGTGCCTGAATGATATTTCGAAGTCGCTGAAAAGTTCCGATGAGTGTATCCTGCCTATTTATGGCGTTTGTTCCGTCTGCACTGATATCAAAATGAACCAGTCTCTCCCCTTTTAATGCACCGAAAATAAAATCGTTTTTCCAAGCTCCCCATTCTGCTCCTTGAATGAATGTACATCCGGATGGCGCCCAAACTTCTAAGCCGGTTTGATAAATTGCCGGTGTAAGCGAATCGCTTTCTGTGCCTCCAATTGCTATTGGCCAACCATAATTTTTTCCCGCCTCTATCAAATTGATCTCATCGTGGCAGCACCAGCCAAATTCACCTGATGGTCCATGTTCTGTTGCTATCATTTTATTCTGATTGTTCCAATCAAAGCCTTGCACATTTCTATGCCCATACGTCCAAATAAGGCTATTAAAAGGATTTCCGGGAGGCGGGTTCCCATTTCTATCCAAACGCAAAATTTTTCCGGCTAAAGAATTTTTATCCTGTGCAAGATCCGGATGTGTTGCATCTCCAGTCCCTAAATAAAGATAACCATCGGGACCAAAACGTAATGCACCACCATCGTGATTATTACTGGCAGGTATTCCGCTAAGAATAATTTGATCCTGGGTAAGTACATCATTTTCTAATTTTAAACGAACCACCTGGTTACTTCCTACAATGGTTTCATAAATAAATACAAAATGGTTGTTATTAAAATCAGGGTCAATCGCCAAGCCAAGCAAGCCTCCTTCGGAAACCTGCACATCCCGAAACATTATTAAATTATGGGTTAAAACTCCTTTTTTTAATAAATTTATATTACCGATGCGTTCGAGGAAAAGGAAATCTCCATTCGGTAAAAATCCCATTCCCCAAGGGTTTTGAAGATTTTTTACAAAAACGCTGATCTTAAGATGCTTGAGAGTAGAAGTTTGTTGGGAGATTTCAGAATCTTTTTTGCAGGTCACAGTAGTAACGAGAATAAAGCAAAAGAAAATAATTTCTACTACTTTTTTTACATTAGTTGAAAACATATGTATTAGGTTCTAAAAACGTCAAATTTGAATTTTCCAAGGTGTTTTATAGGCTACCTAGCTATGGCCAAAATACTACAACAGGTTGTATTGTGGCTGTCCCTCAACTTTTCCATAGGGCAGATAAATTGTGAATGATGTACCTTCATTTTCCTTACTTGAAAATTTAATTTGTCCCTCAAGTTTTTTTGCAATTTTATTTACCGTGTAAAGTCCGAGACCAAGGCCAGTTGACTTTTTTGTAGCCCGGTAAAATAGTTTGAAAATATCTTTTTGTAAATTGTCCGGTATGCCAATTCCATTGTCGGCAACAGTAATTTTCACTTCACCATTTTCGTCTGCAATTGAAATTTTAATAAAAGCGTCATTGATATTTTCTTTTCTGTATTTGATAGAATTATCAATAAGATTTTTGAGCAATCTAATAATGAGAAATTTGTCGCTATAAAAATTTTGATTGAAAGAAATGTTCGTCTCAAATTTTATTTCCTTAAATCCGTTCGTAAATTCAAATGCTTTTATTGCTTCATTAACGATCTCATTGAAATTAATAAGGTGAATTGTCATTTCATACGCCCTGATATTTGTTGCATCCACAAGTATTCGCACAATATTGTCGAGGCGGTCAGCTTCCTGTTTTATTGTTTTACAAAAATATTTAGCTTCATCAATGTCTTTCGCTTTTGTCTCAACTAAATTAACCCAGCCCAAAATACTGGTGATCGGGTTTCGCATATCGTGCGAAATTTTGTAAATAAATTCTTCAAGTTCGTAAATAGGTATTATCAGGTCTGTGATGTCTTTCCCAGAAATTACCAATCCAGCTTCAACTTTAGTTGCTTTAATGCGAACATGAATATTTCCTAAACTTGGATGCAATTTTACATCATCTATAGTGAACGTTTTGCCAGTTCGGATCACTTCTTTGTAAATTTCAAGCCTACCGCTTGATTTAATATCAGGGAATATTTCTGTAATGTGTTTCCCTATAATTTCATCCCTTTTGAAGCGAAGTGTTTTCAAAAACGCTTCATTAACATCAACATAATAGAGATCTTTGTCTAAAACACTGAAAAACATATCGCTGAGTTCAAAGAATTTTGACCTCACTTTGTCTTGATTACAAATAGCCACTTGTCCGCTAACGTTCAATGCTGCTTCATTTACATCCATGAGTTCTTCTTTTTTATTTTATAATTTTGATCAAAAGATAATCCTGTTTTCTTTAAGGCATATTGTTTTTTCGGTGTATTGGCAATAAAATAGGGCGAAATTAATTTTTTGAGGCAGCGAGCCGGAAAGCTCAATTTTTTTTCTTGATGTGGTTGAGGAGAGGAATTTTCAGATGGGATGATGTACTCGTGCTTCTATGCTTTATTCGATTCCAAAGGTGGTTCAATTAAATCCCAAAGATTACCATATAAGTCTTCAAAAACAGCCACTGTTCCCCATGTTTCAATAACGGGTTCTCTCACTATTGTAATTCCCTGGTCTTGCAAATTTTGATAATCTCTTTTAAAATTATCGGTGTATAAAAACAAGAATACCCTCCCTCCTGTTTGATTGCCAACCCTGGTGCGTTGCTCATCATTAGCAGCTTTTGCAAGTAATAAACAACAATCGGAAGAACCCTTAGGTGCTACTAAAACCCATCTTTTTGTTTCACTTAAAATGCTGTCTTCAACTAATGTGAAGTGCAGTTTTTTAGTGTAAAACTCAATAGCTTTATCATAGTCTTCCACCACAATTGTAATATGGCCTATTCGTTGTTTCATTTGTGAACCATTTTTGACTGTACTGTAATGAGCCGGTTTTTAAATTTCTTTTACGACATACTCCAAAGTATGCAATTTAATTTTCCTTAAGCCCACACTCCATAATTTAATTACTAAAAATGTAAAAGTCATTAATAAAACAGTACTCAGCAAAATATTATTCTCATTATTAGAAGAAAAATACATCAGTAAAAAATCATATAAGCCATGGAAAAGAATGGGTATGAAAATACTTTTTAATATCAAATTTCTTTTTGCTTCACCAACATTAAATTTAGACAATGCTAAATAGTACCCCATTATAACACCAAAAAATCCATGCCCTGGAACCGCTAAAACAGCTCTGAGAATAGCGGTTGTAAAGCCGTGCTCAAAAACATACATGATGTTTTCTACCAAAGCAAAGCCTAATGAAACAAAAACGGCATAAACAATACCATCATAATGATGGTCAAAATCCTTACTCTTCCAAACTACCCAGTAAAGAATAACAAATTTCGATAACTCTTCAGGAATAGCAGCACAAAAAAAAGCATCATAAAACGATTTTACTAAAGGTGATTGGAATACACCGCCTAAATATGAAATCGGTAAAGCAATGGCGAAAGTGAGTAGTATTGATAAAAAGCCCCCTAAAAAACACTTAGCCAATAATGTGTTGGGTTCCTTGATCTGATCCTTTATATATATCAAATAAAGAAAAATAATTACAGGCGTTATTGATGAAATTAACAGGATCATAGTTCGATTTATAATGGATTTATATGTTTTGTAATGTTTTGTAAGTGATAAATTATTTAAGCAATTCTCTATCTTTTCATTCTCGAATAAATGTTGTAAGCTCTTTGATAATTTTAATTGCAAACGTATATGATGAAATCTCCAACTAAAGGCATCTGTTTATTTCGCCATTGCCATCTTTTTTAGATCCTCAGGCATTTTTTCAATAGCATATCTTAATGCTGTACGGGGCATAATATCCTTGTTTCTGATCACATATTCAAATATCTCCCGCTGATGTGCCTGGCTAGCCGCTTTTAACATCCACCCATATCCTTTTTGAACCAAATCATCCTTATCTAAAAGTAAAATATCCGCAATTTCTAAAATGTCTTTTAGAAATTTACCCTTTCTTGCCGGTATGATCAAAGTAACGGCAGAAGCTCTGCGCATCCATCTGTTATCCGATTTCGCGAAGTCTTTTAATTTTACCAAATATTCAGGATACATCTCAATAAATTCTCCAAGTGTATGGTTACAAAGTGTATCGCAAGTTGCCCAATTATTTACATACTCACTGATCCACTTTTTGAATATTTTAAAGTCTCCGGGTTTGTATTCTTTATGGATGTAATACGACCAGTTGCATGCTATGAATGCTTCTTCGATATATCCTGATTGCCATAAAATTTCGCACAGGCCAACTATTTCCGACTTTTTTTCAGATTCAATGCGTTTAAAATATTCTTTACTGATCTTACTTATCACAGGCAGCTTTACGCCATAATATTTAATCTTTTCTTTGAAAAAATATTGACTGGTCGCCTGAGTTTTTTTATCAATATTTTTTTTTAGTTCTACCCGAACTTCATTAATTATATTTTTCATGGTCAATATCAAGGTTTACATGTGGCCTGGCCTAACAGCATACGTTGGCGATATGTTATTACACTATTTTTATAACTACGCTACCCGTTTTTTGTCCTGTTTCAACATATTTGTAAGCATCAACGATCTGTTCCAATTTGTATTGCCGGTCCACAACGGGCTTAAATTCTCCACGTTTAACCAGTTCTTTCAAAAAAACAACATCTTCTTTCGTTATTGTAGGGATGGGAAATAAAACCTTTTTCCCGCCTAAAACTGGCGTAATAAGCGCCAAATAAATATTTTCTGCGTTTTTGCCAAGTTCTGTTGATTTGTAGATTCCATTTTTAGTTAATAACGGTTTGCATTGTCCAAACGAACTTTTACCTACTGCATCATAAATAAAATCAAATGTCTGTTTAGTTTTTGTAAAATCTTCTTTGGTATAATCAATGATCACATCTGCACCTAATGATCTTATAAGTTCAACATTTTTTGTGTCGCACACGGCAGTGACTCTTACGCCAAAGTGTTTCAGCAGTTGCACAGCTGCCGAGCCAATCGCTCCTGTAGCTCCATTTACTAAAACATTTTGCCCTTGTTTTACTTTTGCTGCCCTGATATCGCATAAAGCGTAATGCGCACCTTCAGTTATCGGAGCGGCCTCATCGTACGATAAATTTTTCGGCATTGTTGTTATCGGTCCATTCTCAGCCATGGTCATATATTCGGCATGGGCCCCGAATTTTTTTTCGTTATAACCAAAAACTTTTTCTCCAATAATAAATGATTTTACGTCCTTCCCTATTGCATCTATTTCTCCGGCAAACTCGCTCCCGAGTATTTTATTTTTAGGGCCGAATAGTCCAGTAAAAAGCCTGTTAATAAAATACTCAGCACTTCTTAGAGCACTGTCGGTCCGGTTTACAGTAGTTGAATGTACTTTTATTAAAACCTCGTTATCTCCGGGTATAGGCTTGTCAACCTCCATTAATTGGGCAACTTCCGGTGGTCCATATTTTGTATATACGATTGCTTTCATTTTA
>JAZKBX010000018.1:0-12473 GCA_040388455.1 Bacteroidota bacterium | reverse complement strand
AATGAGAGTATTTACATCAATGGGATAATTCAGAGAACGTGATACTAAAACAACACCCCTCATTTATATGACACGCCTTCTCAAGTTTCCCTTTTAGTTGTTTTGTTAAAAGTCCTATTAATTCCAAGCCAAAGGTTGGACTCTCTTTACTTTCCTCCATGCCAATTCCGTTATCTTTTATACTTAATATAAAATCGGTTTCGGATCTTTTAAAAGAAACGCATAATGTTGGTTCGGAAACATTTAGAAAGGCGTGTTTAAAGGAGTTTGTAATTAATTCATTAGCGATCAAACCCACGGAAATAGCCAGATCAACACTTAACCAAACGTCATCAATATCATAAATAATATTTTCTTCACCAAAATCGGTATAGGAGATCAAAATTGATTCGGACAATTCCTTTAAATATTGAGGCATAAATATACTGGTGGCATTATCATGACCATACAAGCGTTGATGCAAAAGTATGAGCGACAATAATCTGCTTTTTGTATCAAGCAAGGCTGTTTTTGTGGCCATATCACTTGAACTGTTTGCTTGTTTCAAAAGTAAACTACTCACCAATTGTAAATTGTTTTTTACACGATGGTTCAATTCTTTCAACAACATTTCTATATACTTATTTCTTTCATTAGCGGCTTCAATGGTTCTTTCTAATTCTTTTGCTTTTTCCTCCAGTTCATTTTTTTGAGCAATTACCTTTTCATTTAATAGTTGTAAAGAACTGTTTTGCAAAAGCATTTTTCCCCGGTCCTCCAGGTATTGCCTCCTAAACATTATAACTATCGCTGATGTAAAAAAAACTACATAAAACATTGTAAAAATATGATCCAACAACATTTCATCCGTTGAATGATAATGTATTATCAAATGTGGAAATAAAAATTCAAGTGTAATTAATAAAAACAAGGTTAGAAAAAGTACAATAGCAATAAACTTTTGATATGCAGTTGGGACAATGAGAAGAAAAATGGTTAACAGCATTATAATTAAATAAAAAATGGCTCCCTGCACCCCGCCATTAAAAAAAAACATTGAGCCAAGTACAGAAATAACTGCAACTAAATAAACAAATATCACAGATGAAGTGAATATTTGCCTTATTCTAGACGTATAGAATACAACCCCAGACAGTAAAACTCCGACAACAGATAGCCAAACTGTCATCATGTGCAGCCCTGTAAAATAATTACCCGCACCAGCTATCGCTCCAAAAATGGTAATTATAAATGAAGAAATATTAAATATGCGATGCTCTAATCCAAATTTAGAAGTATCTCCACCAACGCGTAAAAAGAAATTTTTAAATGGGTTCATTTTGTTAAAAACAATTACAATAAAATGAATAAAAAAATTACATTAATTAAGTTTATTGATATTGATCCACTTTAACCTGATTGACATGGCTATTAATTCAGAAGAAGAGCGTAACTGGTATTTTCTAATTAAATTTCTTCGGTGGGCTTTAATAGTATGCTCGCTTAGAAACAAAAAACCGGCAATTTCCTTATTGCTAAAGCCCTTTGCGATATTCTCAATAACATCAAGCTCTCTTGGAGTGGGCTTGTCAACTATTTCCGTTTGGCCAAGCTCTGACATTTGCTTAACAGCAATTTGAACTGCTACTATTAACTGCCTGTCGGTAAAGGGTTTTAAAACGTATGCTATAGGGTTTGTTGATAGCGCATCGTCAACAATTTGTTCTTCCGAATAAGCAGTTAAATAAATAACCGGAATGTAGGTCTGTGCTTGTAATTTTTTAACAATTTTTGGTCCAACGTTAATACCATGTAAGTTAATATCACTAATTATCAGTGCGATCTTCTTTTTTTGTTGAAAAGCGTCCGCATCATAAATATTATCTGTAATATAAATTTTTTTATATCCAGTTTGGTTCAATATAAATGCAATGTTTTCCGCTACCAAAACATCGTCTTCTATAATAAGAATATAACCTTCCATTTGCAGATCATTTATAATTAGTGGAAATATATATCTAATAATCGGTATTCAAAAATTATAATCACAATCAGGTTCATTTAATATGTGGTTAAATTACCTACTAAGAGGTAGTTAGGAGTTTTGTTTTGTGGCTAATTTCGCATGCTTATTATTTATTTTGAAAATGAAAACAAATAACTAACGGTACAAACTTAAAAACAAAAATTATTTTTAAGCTTAGTGTAAGGGTTTTGCTCACAAAGAAACGTGGTTTGAGATTGTATTAATTAAAAACATTAAAAAAAAATTATTTATGTATTTAAGATTCCTGTTTTTTTGTATTGCAAACTTTTTATTCAGTATCTGTTTTTCACAGGATTTTCAATCCTTAAATGAGATCAGACAAATTTTACATATTGATTTGGCTAAATTGGATGATTCCCTGGCACAAAAAGGCTTTATTTTTGATAAAACAGAAGGGCTTGTATTCAAATATAAAAAAATAACAAGCAATATAGCATTTCAAACAACTCCGAAAGAGATCACCTACTCATTCTTCGATCGAAAAATTTTTTTAAAAGTAAACTCTGATTTAGCTGGCGAAAGCTTCCAACTTACAAACGCTGAAGAGGATGTAACTTTTCATAATCAGGTTGTAAAAGCGTCTCATTTTAAAAAAGGAGCGGAGAGCGTTTATCTTTGGAGTGTGACGGATGAATCGACTAAAAAAACAGTTTATTCGATAAAAATGCGACAGGACTTAATTGTCCAAAACACACCACCAGCAAATCAGAAACCAGAAAAGGTAGAGAATTCAATTCCTAAATTTTTTGCAACGCCTTCTCCCAAAATCTTTATGCAAAAGGATACGTCCGGTACCTTGAATCTCGACCCATTTCGCATCTACCCAAAATCTCATCGATTCCATTTTACCTTGGCCGAATTTAGATTTATAGATCCCGAGTATGGCCCAATTATGTCTACCAACATTCAGTTCGGATTTCAAAAAAGCAGCTATTCCCGTAAAGTCAGATCCTCTCCTTTGTTATCCGACATTGGTTACGAAATTGAGTTTAGTGTTTTTACAGGAATGGATTATGGCTGGAGAAGTGATCCAAGTGTCGCATATTCAGCATTTGACGAATACATTAGCCTTACAAAATACTACCTGGGATACAACCGATACCTTGGATACAATTTAAAATTCGTTGATCTAATAGTAGAAGGTGGGGCATTTTTAAATTACAATCGTGGAGTTGGCAAAACTGGTTCTGCCGGATTCATGACATCAGGAATTCACCTGGGTGAACACATTCGAAAAGGGTTTGGCAAATCGAAAGAGGGTCATTCCAAGATGTTCCTTGGGATTGGATTTGACCAATATATTGCATTTAGAGGAGGTTACATTGGTAGTTTTGGGGTTTCTATAGGTTTTTAACAATTAATATAATAATCATATGAAAAAAATTGAAATTTTAGCCGTGTTCGTTTTAGCCGTTCTGTTTTCATGTACCAAAAGCAGTATGGATGACTTTGAAATTATTAAAGATAAAATTGGAGGTAGTAGTAGTAGTAGCGGAACAAGCGCAAGTAAAATGCTAGGAATCTGGGAGCGCAATGATAATCAAGCAACTACCTATCTGAAATTAGAAGGAACAGTTGCAACAACTTGTAATAGCGGAACCGAAACAGTAGGGGTTTTTAATTCTTCGGTACCTAATGCAACCTTTGTTGTAAGTGGTGAAACCTATATTTTTCCAATGCGTATGGATGGCTCTAAATTAATTCTATCAGTACCTGATCATCCAAATGCTAATGCAAATCATGTGGATACTGAATATATCACAAGTACAACCTGGCCTTGCAGTGGTGGCGGAGGCGGTGGTGGCAGCTCAAATTGTTTTGTTGGTGCTGTTTGGAAAAAATCTGATTGTAATGGTGCAATATATAATATTCAATTTTCCTCAAACAATACCGGATACATGACCTATACTGGTTGTTCGCCATATAATATTTTAAGCAGCCGCTATGAATTTAACTGGACTGAATCAAGTGGTTCTATTACATATACCTACACTCATTGCGAAAAACCACAGGGAAGTACAATTGCCAATTTGAATGGAGGATCACAAACCTATTCTTGCACGTCAACTACATTTACTACTGGTGGTAGCACCTGGACGCATTAAAATTGAATAATCGTAATTCAATAATTTGCGGCCCATTAGTAAACAAAAACTGACTTAGATAAATAGTAAATCAATCGGCAATGAAAAAAACAAATCTGCTCCTTTATGTATTATCTATACTTGCATCTTACAACTCTTTTGCCCAACAATTTGCATGGGTAAATAAAATTGGAAGCAATAGAACTGATATAAGTAAATCTATAACTACTGATAAATTTGGAAATGTTTATTCAACAGGTAGTTTTATGGATACAGTAGACTTTGATCCGGGACCAGGGGCCTCTATTTTAATTTCTCCTCCGGGAAATTCTTCAAGTTCCTTTATTCGAAAACTGGATCGTCACGGAAATTTAGTATGGGTTAAAAGTTTTGGCATTAACAGTGGCGGGGTTTCAATTACAACGGATACTGCAGGAAATGTTTATACCACAGGCTGGTTTCAGGGCACTCTTGATTTTGATCCGGGCATTAACGTCTATAATTTAACAAATGGCCAGATGTTTATCAGTAAACTTGATACTGCAGGAAATTTTGTTTTAGCTAAAAATATAGTAGGTATGGGTTCTGGGCTTAACGTGGTTGCTATAAAAGCTGATGACTTTGGAAACATCTACACTACCGGAATTTTCTCTTATTCGGTAGATTTTAATCCAGGTTCCGTAACTTATGATTTAACTTCAGCTGGCAATTACGATATTTTTATAAATAAATTCAACGTGTTGGGGGATTTTGTCTGGGCAAAAAGAATTGGAGGGGTAAATTTTGACAATGTAAATGCACTTGCTGTCGACAGATTTGGCAGTGTTTATACGGCTGGATATTTTCAGGGTACTATCGATTTTGATCCGGGTTCTACTATTTCTAATTTAAACTCAGCCGGAAATTATGATGGATATTTAAATAAATTAGATTCGGCCGGAAATTTTGTCTGGGCTAAAAAAATGGGAGGGACCGGTGCTGACGAAGCATCGGCTATTACTACAGATGTTTTAGGTAATATTTATACAGCTGGGTATTTTCCGGGAACAGTGGACTTTGATCCGGATTTAGGAATTTACAATTTAACTTCATCCGGGAATGATGATATTTTTATCACTAAGTTAACTATGTCAGGCGTGTTTGTCTGGGCTAAAAAACT
The DNA here is from genome assembly GCA_040388455.1 of Bacteroidota bacterium. Lineage (GTDB taxonomy): Bacteria > Bacteroidota > Bacteroidia > 2-12-FULL-35-15 > 2-12-FULL-35-15 > 2-12-FULL-35-15. The sequence continues at coordinate 7,204 of JAZKBX010000018.1, read as the reverse complement.
TGGTGGTACTCAGGGAGAGCGTGTTTCCTCCATCGTACTTGATACAGCAAGTAATGTTTACACGACAGGTTATACAAGCGGCAACTCAGATTTCGATCCAGGGGCCGCAGTTTATACTATAAGTAACGGGGGCGCTTTCCTTAGCAAACTTACCAAGGCGGGTGATTTCGTTTGGGCAAAAAGCATTAGCGGACTCAATGCGTTGGGCTATTCTGTTTGTGTTGGGCCAAGTGGTATTGTGTATTCTACAGGCCGTTTTAATAATGGGGCTACCGATTTTGATCCTGGCTCGGGAACTTTTTATTTACCGTACAGTGGGTTAAATAATACGGATGATATTTATGTTCATGCCACCTGTAATTTTGTGGTTATTCCCGGTGTAAACAGCGCTGTATGTGAGGGGCAAAGCCTGAATTTATCAGTAAATACCCTTCTGGCATCAAGCTACACCTGGACGGGGCCAAATGGTTTTTCATCAACAAGTCAAAATCCGGTTATTGCCGGTATTACCGGTTTAGCAGCAGGGGTCTATACGGTTACTGTTAATAATAACGGCTGTTCTGCAAGTGAAACATTGACCGTTACTGTAAAACCGACACCAATAGTAACCCCAAGCAGTAATAGTCCGGTTTGCCAGGGACAAACATTAAGTTTAACCGTAAATAATGCCGGACCAGGTTCATACTATAGCTGGTCAGGTCCAAACAATTTTATTTATGCAAGCACTACAACCAATGCAGGTGTTTCCAATACCACTTCTGCTGCAAATGGGTACTATAAAATAAAAGTAACAGGCTTAAATGGCTGTGTGGATAGCAGTATATTAAATGTGGTGATAAATACATTGCCAATAGTAACAATTTCTTCTTCATCGAATGCTGTTTGTGCAGGGAATAACGTCACACTCACAGCTATCGGAGCAAATACTATTTCATGGTCTGGCGGGATAAATAATGGTGTTCCGTTTACCCCAACTTCAACTGAAACATATATTGTTACAGGTACTGATATCAATGGATGTATAGGCACATCCTCTAAAGAAATAATTTTTAATGAATTGCCGCTTGTTACCATTTCAGCATCAACCAATACTAAATGCAGTGGTATTTGCAGCGGAAGCGCTACTGTTGCAGCATTGTCGACAACTCCTATAAATAGTTATTTATGGAACGCAGCGGCTAATAACCAAAATACAGCAACAGCCACTTCTTTATGCCAGGGAATTTATACTGTAATTATAACTGACACAAACGGATGTGTGGCGCAGGAAAATGCCACAATTGCCGTAAATACAATGGTTGATCCAAACATCTACCTCACCAACCTTGCCGCTGTAGATCAGATAAATATTTCACCCTCTTTTGCAGCCTTTTATACTTATAACCTGCCGGCAAGCATTACCGCGCCTCCATCAAATCCCCGCAATTTTGTTGACCCTGGAAAAAAAGCAAGGTTTAAAGTAGAGTGTACAAATGAAAAATTCAGCGGTCAATCCATTGTAAGCGGTATTTGTAAGGTACGTTCTAATAATCCCTATATCACAATTACAGACAGCTCTTCAGCTCTTAATAATATTGGCTGGAATGATAAAGCCTGGTCTGCAGATGAATTTGAGATCGATATTGATTCCAATACTCCTCCGGGCACAAATGCGTATATTGATTTTATTGTTCAAGAGAGTGGTCAGGAATATTCAACTACCTGTATTGCTATTCCAATTACTCCATTAGTTTATTCCCAAACCACCCCATTCACAATTGATGATGACAGCAATCCTGATAGTCAGGGAAATGACAATGATATTTGTGATCCAAATGAAATTATTGAATTTTACCCCTGGTTAGATAACATCTCAACATTGGATGCAGAATTTGTAAGAGGTCGTTTCGAAAATTTGGATAACCTAAGCTATATAAATATATGGAATGGGGTTCCCGGCATTAACACAACTGTATATGATGCAGGATGGTGGAATTATTCGTTTGCCCAACCTCAAACAATTAATTCAAACGCTTTTAATACAACGCCTGAATATGATTTTGTTTTTAATTACAACTACCCTTTTGTAACTGACTTTAAATTGTATATGGTTATGGCTGGCGGTTTTAAACTATTTTCAGGCACCGCGCTTTCTTTGGTTCAGTGGAGCCTTCCATATACATTTTCCGGCACCGGATCGACATCAATCGGTTCTGAATTAGAAAATACAGATGGCTTAAGTGTTTATCCAAACCCATCAAATGGGAATATTCAAATCCAAATTGATAATAGCCCGATTCTACATGTTAAAATCTACAACCAAATTGGTGCATTAGTTTATCAATCTGAAAAAGAAACCAAAGAGTTGAATTTAACCGGATACCCTAAAGGCTTTTATTTAATTCAGGTTCAATCAGAAAATAAAACCATTAGCAAAAGGATTGTTATTCAATAATAACAATCCTTAACTCGTATTCTTGTTTTTCTATTGAGTTTCTTGCTGATCGGGGTATTAATGTTAAAAAACTCGATGTAAAAACACAAAATAGATTATGAAAAAAATAACTACTCTATTATTTCTTCTTGTTTTTTTTACAAAAACTTATTCTCAAGCTCCTAACTGGATCTGGTCAACATCACCAAATGGGGATGCGGGCATTTCCAGCCTTTGTTTGGATCATCATGGTTCTGTTTATTCCGGAGGAGATTATTTAGGCACGCTAACGATCGGTTCATCCACCATCATGAGTGCAGGATCTCAGGATATGCATTTAGAAAAGCATGATAGCCTTGGAAATCCAATTTGGGCGAAAACTTACGGAAGTTCTGATGATGGTGATTGGATATTTAAAGTTTGCACAGATGCGGCAGGGAATGTTTATTCTTTTGGTGCTTTTGCCAGTGATTCAATAATGTTTGGCTCTACCCTTTACGATAACGGGTCTGTTAACAGCATCCCAACAATGGATGTTTTTATTCTTAAGCATGACACTGCAGGCAACCTGCTTTGGTCTATAAAGTCAGGGGGGTGGAAGAGTGAATTTGTTGGTGATATGGTATTGGATGCCTCAGGAAACATTTATGTGACAGGAGCGTTTTGCAGCAGTACTTTCGGATTTGACGCAAACGTATTGAACCATGCAAGCCCTGGTTCTAACAAGGAATATTTTCTTGTAAAACTAAATCCTTCCGGTAATACGATTTGGGCAAAACAGTCTTCATCCGGTTACGGTGCTGACTGGGGTACAGGTGTGGCTGTTGATACTTTAGGAAATGTTTACACCATCGGCAGGTTTGATAAAGCTAGTGTCACTTTTGGGTCAACTACCCTAACAAATGCTTTTTCAGGAACATCAGATGGTTTCATAGTTAAATATGCTCCCGGAGGAAATGTTCTCTGGGCCAAAAGTTTTGGTGGAAATGATGCCGAAAATTGTGTTTCAATTAGTTTGGATAAAAATAATGATATTTTAATAAATGGAGTCTTCTCAAGTGCTTCAATTACAATTGGCTCCGCTACACTAACAAATGCAGGGCCGGTTGGCAAAAGTGACATTTTTTTGGCTAAATATAGTTCCTCCGGCAACCCAGCTTGGGCTAAAAGATTTGGTGGTTCAGACGAAGATTTTTGCTATGCTGCAAAATATGATTCTCACCAGAATATAATTATTGCAGGAGATTATTCAAGTCCTTCTATAACCTTTGACACTGTTGTTCTATACAATACGGGTGCTGTGGGAACCAACGACCTGTTTGTTACAAAACTTGATTCCCTTGGGAATTTTATTTGGACCAAGACTGCGTCAGGAACTAAGGACGAGTTCATGAGGGGGCTTGCAATTACAGCTGATGATAAGATAGTTGTTTCGGGTAGCTTTTTCGGCACATCAGCTACGATTTCATTTGGTTCAACAACATATACAACAGGTAGTTTCTTGTCCTCTGCATTCATCGCGAAACTTAATAATATCGTGCTTACTACAATTACCGGAAATGTTCTGGATATAGGGATCAATTTTTCTACAGGAAGTTTAGATAGTGCAGACCTAGGCGGCTGCCAAGTGAAGTTATTTCAGGGTTCTACTTTGATAAACACCCAAACCACTAATTCGACCGGAGATTTTTCCTTTACGGGGCTAACAAGCACTAACTATAAGGTTTTACTAACGTATACCTCAGGATATCCAGTAGCAGTTACCTATAATAACCTTTATCCCGGAGATGTGCTTGCAGACGTTCCATTGCCATATACATTAATTGGACAAGCGAATGAAGCAATTGATTCTGTAGAAATCAAGCATTTTTCATCAAGTATGTTCTATAATCTATGCCCATTGAATTTTACTGCCGAAGGTTATAATGAAACTAATATTCAGAACCTTGTTGATTCCTGCCAGAGTATCTCTGGAACAGAATCCGAGGATGTAACCAACTCCCTGGGAAGACTGATCATTGCCCAAAAAGCATTGAATGAATTTTCAAAGGATGGCGCACAAATGATGGCAGAAACAGTGGTTTCTGCATACGGATTTGGCGAGGCTATTTACAGTGTAGCAACCGTAAACCAAAAAATCATAAAGTACATAGCCACTTTTGGTACTTATGGTTTAAAGAAATTTGCGCTCGAAAAATTGAGAGAAAGAATAATGGATCTGGGTATTAGTTTTTTAAAAACAGCGATTATTCAATCATTGGATTGTGTAGATGATAGCTACCTAAGCGCAAATTTTAAGGCTAAGCTGGAAGGCGTTATGGCTATGCTAATTGATAAAGCAACCGCTGAGGATCCTGACGAATACGATGCATCTGTTGCATCACAAATGATAAAGGATCTTATCACCGCTGAGGCAACACCATTGTTGTATAGTAATGTTTACGTGGATATGTTGACACAAAACAATGTTAACAGTACTTGGTTAAATGCTAAAAATCATAATTATACCGGTTTTTTCGATAATGCTTATAATGACGCACAATTACTTGTAGTTGCGAGCCATAATAAAACAGGTTTGGCTGTCACTGAAGTGGAACAAAGCCGAAATGTAAGTGAGATAACAGGATCTGCTTCTGATCTTGCTTTACAAGCAGCAGTTATAACAAGCGCGTTTGATGGTGGAACATTCCTAACAATAGGAAGTATCCTAAAGGGAATAAGTGTTGGCGCCTCAGGATATGCACTTGTTACCTCTGTTAAAAGAATTGCCAATATTATAGATGAGCTTAGCGCAGCCACAGCCGCATCCTTCCTTCCTGTGCAACCAATGCTTCAACTGCCAGATCCGGCATCGTTAGAAGATCGCAGCGCATCCTTTATCCTCGCAAAAAACAACTACAACTCACATCTTAATAGTATAGGGGCCGATATTGCCAGTGGACTTCGTTTACAGGCAATCTTAAAAATAGATTCTCTTATGGTATACGATTCCATTATGCAAAATGCATTGAAGGATGCACTTATTCCGATATATATCGCAGCCCCATATGCCACAAATATTATTACAGATTTTGACAGCATTTATAACATGACTGTGATAGACAAATCATGTCTGTCGATAGCCAACAGGCAATCAGTTAATTATAATTTGATCGCTTATCTTATCGATTCGACAAATACGGCTATTACTGATTCGTTGGCTGTGGCCATATATGAAACAACTGCCTCTAATGACCAGTTGGACACAATTTTAACAAATATGACAGATAGTATTGCATCAATTCCTGTTCCTGCTCATATTGCCGTTACCTCCACCAATATTGCTAAACCAATGCTCCATAATACAATGTATCCGGTTATCATTTCCTATAAAAATTACGGAACGTTAACCGCTGATGATGTTTATGCGAAGCTGATACTAAAGCCCGGGTTTACTTCCATTGAAGATTCAATATACATTGGATCGATTCCTGTGAACGGAACAGGAAGTATCACTTATAATATTACCAGCCCGAATTTTGATACTATAAGTTATCTTACTGTTGTGTTCTATTCTCCAAATGCCAGCAGCGATGGTGTAGGGGCCTCATTGTTAGTGCATGATACCACCAGTACAAATATTCTAAGTGCTATTAGGATTGAGAACAGTTTCAAAGTTCATCCGAATCCCTTCAATGGAAATACCCTGATCAGCTATGCGATTGAACAAAATGCATCTGTTTTGGTGGAAGCTTATAATATTTTAGGGGCAAAAGTTGCTAACATTTATAGTGGTAACCAGGTTGCCGGGGATTATAAGTTAAGCTGGGATACAACAAATCGATTAAAGCCAGGTGTTTATTTTATCAGGCTAAAGGTAAACGGCAAATCCAATATCCAAAAAATTATAATATTGGAATAGAAATTGGTTTTAAAAAACAGAATCAATCCACTCTTAAGAGCTCCCCAACAAAACGAGGTTTGCTTATTTTATCAGAGAAAGCAGACCAAACCTTTTCTTTAGGCGCCTTTGGAGTATCTGCAGAAGTACAAGACCTATTCAATAAGAGTGTACAATTATCAATTGTAGTGAGCTTCCCTATACCCATGTCTCGGATCTATTCCTTACCTTTACTACATGAACACCTCAACAAAAAAATCACGCCCTCTCTTTTGGTTCTACATCCTTGTAGGCTATGTGATATTGCAGTTTGTTTGGTGGAGCTACCTGATGGTGGATCATAACAATGAAATTTATTACCTGAAAACAGAACTTAATCTATTAAAGGGCGAAACACTTGACGAGGTAGTATTAAAAGGCAATGAGCTAAACGAAAAATTACATAAGCGCTGGCTAATGATCTCGGGTGAAGGAATTGTTTTTATGGGGGTTTTGTTATTAGGCATTTTTCAAATTCGAAAAACATTCAAAAGAGAGGCGGAGCTTTCTCAACAGCAGCAAAATTTTTTGTTATCCGTTACTCACGAATTAAAATCACCAATAGCATCCACCAAGCTTCAATTACAAACACTTCAAAAACACGAACTCAACCGCGAAAAACAAAAAGAGATTTTAGCCAACGCCATCAATGATACCGACCGGTTAAATAATTTAGTTGAAAACATGTTATTGGCAGCCAAAATTGAAAACAGTGTTTATTTACTGCATAAAGAAAACTATAATTTATCGGAATACATTACCGAAGGGATGAATCAAACCATCCAGTCCTTTCAATATAAACAAAAAGTTGAGCTGAATATTGAACCCAATATTTACATGGATATTGACAGGACCAATTTCCCTTCCATCAT
>JAZKBX010000017.1:0-3924 GCA_040388455.1 Bacteroidota bacterium | reverse complement strand
ATTACAGCGCTTGATGGCAGCTCGTTTGCAATGATATTAACATCCTCTTGTGTAAACATTTTTCTCAGTTTGGTAAAATATTATTTCTTTTTATCTAATTTTGTTGTAGTTTTGGCAATGTTTTGTTACGTAAAAGGAAGCAAATGTATTGTAAAAAAGGTAATATTTGCAAATAATATTTCTTATAAAGTAATGTTTTTAATATAACTAACTATGAAACAGCCTATTAGAAGTAAAAAAAATAAATCTGATGTGTCCATTAAACGGGAGATTTCAGATAGATTTTTCAAAATGGTGACTGAGGCGATAGAAAAAGATTTGGTTAAAAATCAAAGAGAGTTCGCAATACGTATAGATGAAGACCAGGCGGAATTTTCTAAGATTAAGAACCCTTCTGAAAACAGGTATGTAGATATTGAAATGCTCTGGAAGGCTGTGAACGTGCTTGGAATAAATGCGAATCATCTTCTTGTTAAAGACGGGTTAAAATCAGAGAAACTCCAGCGTGAAGGAATTAATATAACCGGAGGCACAATTAATGGAGGACAAAATAATGTTCTTCTAACTGGCCAGGCAGTAGCCAACAATGGAGATGTGTATTACAAGGTAGAAAAGATAACGCAGGGAGTGCCTGCAAAGGAAAGAAAGGAAATATTGAAAAATATTGATGATATTCAAAAGCGAAATACGCAAATGGCAAATGAGATCATGGATTTAAAAAAAACGGCTGACCGTTACGAGAGGGAAATAGCTAAGGATAAAAAAATAATTGAGATGCAAGAAAAGCTGATTAAATTCATGGAATCGGACAAAAATCAAAAAAATAATGCAAAAGGATAAATCATGGCTTCAAAGTATTCTGAATGCCTTCTATTGAGAAATAAAATTTTAATTTGCTGCTAAATTTATACATGATGGCAAAAGACAATAAAAAAAAATCCAAAAAATTTACCGGAGACTTTAAAGAGAAAAATATTGTAAGCCATAAGTTTATTGAGGCTTACAATAAGCTAAAGCAAAAAGGGGTTTTCAATACCTATGACGATTTTGCAATGCAGTATGGATATGGAAAAGAAGTAATGACTAAAATTGCAACAGGTATTCAAGAGGTTCCTATGATATTATTGTGGGCAATGGTTGTCGATTATGGAATTGATGCAAATTTTTTCTTTGGTATAGATGAAGGGATATCTCGAAAGAACAAGTAAAATTAATCGCTTTATAGTGATTTAAGCATTTCTTCGGAAAGAGGCTTACAAAAAAAATCAATTATATTTTTAATTTTTTTTGCTCTCTCCTTATCATTTGGATCTACTGAGGCTGTAAGTACAACAATTTTACAATCAAATGATAAATCTAATCTCTCATATTCTTGTAGGAATCCCCATCCATCTATCATTGGCATATTAAGGTCTAAAAAAATATAATCAGGGATTAGTGATTCAGGAATGCTCCCAATCTTCTCAATATTTTTAAAGAACTCTAAAGCACTCTTAGCGCTTGTATGTACATATACTTTATCAGAGAAAAAATAGTACCTTATTAATTTCTCATTTATAAAATTATCAACTGCTCCATCATCAATGAGCATGACTGAATTGTATCTGAATGTGCGATTTTTATTCATTGGACTTTGTTATTTAAGTAAATGCAAGCAACCATTTTTTCTCAGGTGAATTTTAAATTCAACAATCGTTTTATCTCCTATACATCTGCATCTCTTTAAATCAGCTTCCGAATGTTTGATAAGCAGCTCGCTCATTGTTCCAGGAAGTAGAATATTTAGTTTGCGTTTTAATTGCAATGGCATTGGCAGGTAAGCAAAAGGAGAGTGTAGAAACCTATCCAGTTTCGTTTCATAAACAATAATACCATGAGCTTCCAAAAGCCGTTCTGTAAGCCAGCCCTGAAACAAATGGTAATTCCATTTAAGGCGCAGTATAGATTTATTTAAAATGCTGGCAGCTGTTACAGGGGAGATATCTAATTGATCTGCCGAAGTGAAATGAGAGCCTGTTAAAAGGTAATTCTGAATAATGATTATCTCCTGCTCTGTCAGGAAACAAGCCCCGCTAACTTTCCATTCATGCCAAAGCTCTGCATAGGGATCAAGAACTCCCAGGAGTTCTTTAACTTTTTTGATTGATATATTCACGACCTCTTTGTGTTGGACTTAACACAAAAAATCTGCGTGGGTTACTCTAACCTATCCGACACAGAGGTACTGGTATACCGGTGAACGAAATAAGAAAGAGGCCCACGCATTACGTGAGCGTCTTGCCTTATCCTCGTTCCTTTGAAATTTACCAGTTTTCTGTGTCGAGAATCAGCTTAACGCAAATCCTTATATGTGTTTTGTTTTTTTATTTCATAGCTCTGTTTTTATCTCTACAAAGGTAGAATAATTGCTTTAAAAAAAATTGACCTAATAGCAAATCATGGGAGTATATAAAAAAGAATGGGGAGCAATTTAGCTCCCCATTCTTTCCAAGTACCCGGGACGAGACTTGAACTCGTACAATCGCAATGATTACAGGATTTTCTTACTCACTACAACTTTCGTTGCTTCTGACTAATGTCAGAATTTGTAGTCTGGACTATCTCTTTACCATATTCTGATAACTCAGAATTTAGGTACTTCCCGTATAGTCTCTACACCTTTTCCGATTTCTCGGAACTTGGCTCGGGATTGCCATTTCCAACAATTGTTGGATGAAGGTTTCCCCGACTTTGAGAAGTTCTACTTCCTGGATTTCTCCAGGAGCACTCAAATTTTGCTTAAGTCCTGCGTGTCTACCAATTCCACCACCCGGGCATTTTCAAACTTAAATTTAAACTAAAGAACGTTTCTTTTAATCTATGCCAACCTAATTAAATATATCAAAACATGATACCTATATGTAACCTCACTAATTATATTTTACTTTTTATTCTCATTTAATCACTTGTTTATCAATCACTTACAGTTATTTTAATACTCTACACAAAATAGGATTTTAAGTCCTGCGTGTCTACCAATTCCACCACCTGGGCATTCCGGCATTCAAAAAAAATCCCTCTCAAATAAGAGGGATTACTTTTGGAGCGAAAGACGAGGTTCGAACTCGCGACCTCGACCTTGGCAAGGTCGCGCTCTACCAACTGAGCTACTTTCGCATATTATTACTATTAATCAAATGGCACCTTCCGAAAAAAACTGGAACACTCTACCGATCTGAGTTAATTCTCATAATTTGGTTTGCAAAAGTAAGTATTTTTTTAGTTCTGCAAAGAATTTTTATTAAAATCATTTTTATTAATTTTTTTATCTTTTTATAATTCGATTGTTCAGAGTATGTATATTTATGCTTTAATATTGTAGGAATTATGAAAAAGAACAAAGTAATGGCGGGGTATCACATGTTAATGATACTTTCGGAGGTAGATGGAGAATTTGCAAAACCAGAGGGTAAGGTAATTGTTAATTATTTAAAAAGTGCTTTTCCTTTTAGAGTTGATTTGGATAGGGAAATCGCGGAATTAAGCGCATTGCCAAAAGAGGATTATTTTTTGCATTTTAACAACTCAATGAATGATTTTTATGAAGATTCCACTGACAAAGAGCGCAATGATTTCTTAAAATTGGCGGTAATGATGGTAAAAGCAGATAAAAAAATTACTACTGAAGAAAATAAATATTTAAAAGAATTATTTTTTGCCTGGGATTCAGACCACGAAGAATAGGTTGTTTCAATTGGTCAGGGCAGACAGGAGCCTTGGATTGTGATCTCCACCTTTTTTACTCAAAGAATTTTGGGTTAGATACAATCAATAAAAAAGGTACAGTTGTTATTTGCCTTTTATCTTTTTTGAAATTGATTTGTATATTTCGTTATAATAGATCAATAGTTTGAAGGCATAGGTTGGTGAATTAAATTTTTGATT